>NZ_VILC01000109.1:18180-28366 GCF_009712065.1 Aphanizomenon sp. UHCC 0183
CGTAGATGTTTAGACTTCGGCTGTGTTAAAAGAAACTGGCTGGTCATCCGCTTTATTAAAGCGTTTAATTAGCACAGGTGCAGCATCAATAAATTAAGATCATACCAAAAAAATAAATTGCTGTCTAACATTGTGGGATGGGCTTCTAGCCCGTCCAGATTTAAGGGCAAAGGGCAGGCAAGACTTGTACTGAGCTTGTCGAAGTATGCCTACCCCACAATCAATAAATTGCTGTGTTTAAACTTCGCAACTTAATTCACCGGCTTTTTTGGTAAAACGACGATTTTCTCGATAATCTACCCGACAATCTATGACTGCTGGCACATCTTGTGCGAGCGCTTCTTTCAGTAAGGGAATAAAATCCGCAACGGATTCGACGCGATAACCTTTTAATCCCATACTTTCGGCAAATTTGACGAAATCAGGATTACCAAAATGGACAAAAGATGAGTTACCTGGACCAAATTGATTTTCTTGCTTCCATTCAATTAAACCATAGCCACCGTCATTAAAAATCAGGGTAACAAATGGTGTTCCGACTCGCAAAGCTGTTTCTAATTCTTGACAATTCATCATAAAACCACCGTCACCAGTGGCAGCGACAACTTTACGATCTGGGTGAACTAATTTTGCGGCTAATGCACCGGGGATAGCAATACCCATAGCGGCAAAACCATTGGAAATAATACAAGTGTTGGGACTATGACAATGATAATGTCTAGCAATCCACATTTTATGAGCGCCAACATCAGAAATTACAATATCATCTGGGCCCATAACTTGCCGCAAGTCATAAATTAATTTTTGCGGTTTAATAGGAAATTCATCATCTTTGGCGTATTCTTCGTAATCAGCGCGAATGTTAGAACGCAAGCTAATAGAATAGGGATTGGGTTTATTGTGTCTGTCTGCTAATTTTAATATTTCATTGAGGGAATCAGAAATATCACCAACTATTTCTACTTGGGGAATATAACTACTATCAATTTCTGAAGAAGTTGCCGCAATATGAATAATAGGAATTGTTCCTTCAGGATTCCATTTTTTGGGGGAAAATTCAATTAAATCATAGCCAATTGCTATGACTAAATCTGTATTATCAAAGCCGCAGATAATGAAATCTCGTTGTTGTAATCCCACAGACCAAAGTGCTAAGGGATGGGTATAGGGAATAACTCCTTTACCCATAAAAGTATTCACAACAGGAATATTCATTTGGGTGGCAAATTGCGTGACTGCATCACTAGCATGGGCGCGAATTGCGCCATTTCCGACTAAAATGATGGGATTAACGGCTTGGGAAATTGCCCCGGCTGCGGCGCGAATACTGGCAAAGGAGGCATAGGTTTTTTCACTATTATCCTTATTTAAAGGTTTGCCCTCTACGGGCATTGCCGCAATATTTTCTGGTAAGTCAATGTGAACTGCACCGGGTTTTTCTGTTTGCGATCGCTTGAAGGCTTTTCTCACAACTTCCGGTGTAATACTTGGTCTGACAATCTGTTTATTCCACTTAGTAACTGGGGCAAACATTGCCACTAAATCCAAATATTGATGGGATTCAATGTGCATTCTATCTGTTCCCACCTGCCCAGTAATTGCCACCAATGGCGCACCATCTAGATTAGCATCTGCAACTCCTGTCATTAAATTAGTTGCCCCAGGTCCAAGGGTAGAAAGACATACTCCGGCTTTACCTGTTAACCTCCCATAAACATCAGCCATGAAGGCTGCACCCTGTTCATGACGAGTGGTAATAAATTGAATTGAGGATGTTTTTAAGGCTTCTAAAACGTGCAAATTCTCTTCACCAGGGAGTCCAAAAACATATTGTACTCCTTCATTTTCTAAACACTGTACTAATAATTCTGCGGTATTCATAATTTTGGTAATTGGTAATTGGTGATTGGTGATTGCTTAATTTTCTTCTTCCCTTCTTTCTTCTTACTCCTGAATGGTCGCAGGCCCTGCGCCCCTACCTCCTGATAGCGCAGCGTGGCGTTAGCCATACTCCTGAATGGTCGCAGGACTTGCGCCCCTACCTTCTGATAGCGCAGCGTGGCGTTAGCCATACTCCTGAATGGTCGCAGGACTTGCGCCCCTACCTCCTGATAGCGCAGCGTGGCGTTAGCCATACTCCTGACTCCTTACTTCACCCAAACAGTTTTCACATTCACAAATTCATGTAAACCTTGAATACTCAACTCCCTACCGTAGCCAGAACGCTTAATGCCCCCAAAGGGTAGACGGGGATCTGATTTAACCATGCTGTTAATAAATACTGCACCAGCTTCAATTTCTTGAATTAGGCGATTTTGTTCTTCTGTATTTGTTGTCCATGCACTTGCACCCAAACCAAAGGGACTATCATTAGCTAATTTAATTGCCGCTTCGATATCAGGAACTCGGAATAATAATGCCACTGGTCCAAAAAATTCCTCTTGGGCAATTGGTTTATCTACAGGAATATCTATGATAATTGTGGGCGGATAAAAGTTCCCCGGCATTTCTGTTAAAGGATGTCCACCTGTGAGGACTTTACCACCACTTTTTACCGCATTTTTAACTTGTTGGTCTAATTCTTGGAGAATATCGGGAGTTGCCAATGGTCCCAAATCTGTATCTGCTGCCATTGGATTACCAATTTTTAACGCTTGAAATTTTTCTAACAGCAGTTTTTCAAATTGATCAGCCACAGATTCATCAATTATAAAGCGTTTCGCAGCAATACAAGATTGTCCATTATTTAACATTCTCGCTGTTACTGCGGTGCTAACTGCTGTTTCTAAATCGGCACTTTCTAAAACAATAAATGGGTCACTACCCCCCAATTCTAAAACAGTTTTTTTAATTTGTTTCCCAGATGCAACCGCGAGGGATATACCTGCTGGTTCACTACCGGTTAAAGTAGCAGCTTTGACGCGATCATCAGCCATCAAATTGGCAACTTGGGCAGCACCAATTAACAATGTTTGAAATACACCTTTGGGAAAGCCGGAACGGTTGATAATATCTTCGATCGCCAGGGCGCACTGTGGCACGTTGGAGGCGTGTTTGAGTAGTCCTACATTGCCCGCCATGAGAGCAGGTGCAGCAAACCGAAAAACCTGCCAAAATGGAAAATTCCAAGGCATGACGGCGAGAATTACCCCTAAAGGTTGATATTTTACAAAACTATGACTGGCATCGGTTTCAATGGGGACATCAGCGAGAAAATTGGGGGCATTTTCGGCGTAATAGCGACAAACCAGGGCGCATTTTTCAACTTCTGCGATCGCCGCTTTTAATGGTTTACCCATTTCCAACGTCATCAATTTCCCTAAATCTGCCTTTTCTTGGTCTAAAATAGTTGCTGCTTGTTCTAACCAGTGCGATCGCTCTACAAAACTCGTCTGACGATATCCTTCAAAAGACTTTCCTGCTAAATCCAACTTGGCAAGAATTTCTGTATCTTTTAGTGGCTCAAAAGTTTTGAGCGTTTCCCCAGTGGTGGGATTAATAGTAGCTATAGCCATAACCTGACCCCCCATTAAAAAATAGTTTGAGGTAGTTTACCAGTCTTACACACATTCACTACAGAAGCTAACACGAAAATTGACTTGGAGAGAAAATTATGAAAATAATTTGTCATTAAATCAATACTTCGCCAATTTGCCAAATAGTATGCCAAAAAGCCCATAAAATTGTCACAATATCAACAGGATTTTTGTATAATATTGTAAATTACTCTCTATTCCAGATTACCCACTAGTACCGCAAGGCGGAAGTCAAAAGTCAAAAGTCAAAAGTCAAAATGAAGACAGTATAGTCTTTTGGAGGATTTAGAATAGTTGGTTTATTTACGCCGTTTTGTACTAGTAGTTAGTCAAATTTATTTTGACGGGTAATGATCGGAAAAAACTTCTGTTCTTCCCTCCCCTACCTCCCCCACCTCCCCTACCTCCCCTACCTCCCCTACCTCCCCTACCTCCCCTACCTCCCCCACCTCCCCTACCTCCCCTACCTCCCCTGCCCCCTGCTTGCCTTCACCCGTCATTTTCGGGTTGACGGACTACTACCCATTACAGCACAGCGTCAGTAATATTATAGTTCATACATTTTAGTTTGATATAGCTTAATGGAACGATCAATTCCTTTAAAACGATAAGCTCCGATATCAAAAAAATCTGATTTTTCTGACAACATATTATAAGTAACTTCACTAATTACACATTCACCAGGAGAACAAATAGTCTCCATCCTGGCTGCCAAATTAATTGTCGTTCCTAAAGCAGTATAATCCACCCTCTGAGAACTACCAACATCACCAACTACAGCTTTACCACTGTTAATAGCAATCCGTAATTGTAAAGGTTCTTGCCAAAAATGATTAGCATTGAGATGTTTTAACCGAGTTAGCATTCCCTTCGCTGAGGCAACTGCCCTATCTGCATGACCTGGATCTGGGTCAGGAGCGCCAAAAAATGCCATAATACAGTCACCAATGTATTTATCTAAGGTGCCACTATACAAAAATACTTCTTTCAACATTTCTTCAAATAAATTATTTAATAATTGAGCAATTTCTGTAGGTGTCAATCGTTCAGAAATTGCCGTAAAACCGACTAAATCTGCAAATAGAATACTAATTTCATTTTCTCTAGGTACTAAACGTCCATCAGGAGAACCACCAACAGCTATCAATTGTTGGACAACAGCCGGAGAATGGTATCTTTCTAAACGATGACGAATTACTTCTTCATTTTTAAGTTTGTCTACTAACAACGAACGTTGCACGCTAGAAGCTACAATATTAGCCAAAGCTGAAAAAAAGCTGAGTTCTTCTTCCCCTTCACTTTCCCAATGAGATGAAGACAGACTAGCATCAGCATAGAGAACTCCAATTACTTTATGTTCATCCCATAATGGGACAGCCATAGCACTGCGAATACCTTTAACTAAAATACTTTTCTCCCTAGAAAAACGTTGATCAGATTGAGTGTCGGCACTTTGAATAGCAATTTTTTCTGCAAATACTTTTTGACAAATACTGCGACTAATCCAACTACCATCTGTAGCTAAATATTCTTGTTCGGAAATATTTCTAGTGGCAGAATTTATTAACTCTAAATTACCAGAATCATCAATTTTTACTAATAGGGCTAATCGGTCAATACTATCAAGATAACGAAAAACCACCTGTTGTACTTGGAAGAAAATTTCCTCAATAGATGCAGCAGCACAAAGATTTTTAGCTATATCTACCAAATCTTTAAGACGAGCAATAGTTTCATTTTGATTATTGTTATTGCTATTAATAGTATTAGCACTTATCCATTGTTGTTGTAGTTCCTCAACATTCCGAAAAATTGTTTTTTGTGGTTGAGTATTGACCTTTTCTAAAAATATATTAGTATTACCATTTGTATTTATATTTTTGAATTTTACTAATAATTTAATGTTGCCCAAGGAAATTACATCATTATTAGCTAATTCTTGGATACCCGTAATCAAATACTGATTAACTTGCGTACCATTTTTACTACCTAAGTCCTGAATAGTCCACACATGATCAGAACTTTTGACGATTCGCACATGATTGCGAGAAATTCCTTCAAAGGGTAATACCATGTCACATTCTGGCAACCGTCCGATTATAAATACATCTTTATCTACTGGAACTAATGTTTCAGTATGTCCTTTTTGCTGGAAAACGAGGGTAAGTTGATTCATGACTGTCAAATCAGGCTCGAAGCTAAGGGCGCAAGTATCAGTGCAATTATAGTGCAAACGGTTCATAGTTTAACCAAATATGAAACCCCTCTGGTAAACCTCTCCAGTATTAGGGAACACCAAAAAATAAATTACCCCCTTTAATCTCCCGGATGCTTTGGGGAGGTGGGGGGGTAGGGGAGGGGAGGGGGTTAGGTTTCTGGAGATTATCGGTTTCATCTAATACTTTTCAAACACCCTCCAATGCTAATTTTGAAAATATCACAAATTAGTATTTAAAATGGTGGTAATTCTAAGGAAATATTACCCAAAAGTCCTTTCCGAAAATCGGTGATCATTTGTCTGGCAGCGCGTTCTACATCACCTTTATAACGATGTTCTGCTAAGACTTGTAAGTAGTCTTCTCCTGTGTGGATGATGGAATCTATCTCATACCGTGACAGTAATGGATGTGGTGGTAATAAATGAGAATGTGTTTCCTGAAGTTCGTTAAGTATATCTACGAATGCTGCGGCTATAAGTTGATTGTCATAAGCTGCTTCACCAATATCGTCACAAATAGCTAATTTGACGGCTGCGGCTTGGCTGTCCAGTCTGGCAGGAATGACACCAGGGGCATCCAGTAATTGTAATTGATCGGAGATTCTTACCCACCGCAGTTGCCTGGTAACACCGGGACGGGCAGCGCTTTCTACGACTCGTTTTCCTATCAACCTGTTAATTAAGGCTGATTTACCGACATTGGGAAAACCAATGACGACAGCCCGGACGGGACGGGGTAACATTCCTCTATCTGTGCGGCGTTGGTTAAGTTCAATACCTGCTGCTTGGGCGGCTTTGGCTATGGCGGTGACACCTTGACCATGTTGGGCGTTGGTAAAATATGGAACTTCGCCTTGATTTTTAAACCACTCTATCCAGCGCGATCGCACTTGTGGCAAAATCATATCTACCCGGTTGAGTACCAATATCCTGGCTTTTGTCCCCACCCATTCATTCATTTGGGGGTGATTTGTAGTTATAGGAATACGGGCATCTCTTACTTCTAAAACCACATCAACCCGTTTTAGCTGTTCTTTGAGATTTTTTTCAGCTTTGGCAATGTGTCCGGGATACCATTGAATCAAATTTAATTTGTAATTTTGTGTGATTGACATTTATTGTTTGTTAGTTGTCATTGGTCATTGATCATAATATTTGCCTGTTCCCTGTTGCCTGTTCCCTCTTGATGAGATTGATGTAAAATTAAACGGTTGCCGTCGGGGTCGTAGGCATAAATTTCTTGTCCGTGAGAAGCTATAGAAATGTCTCTTTGTGAGGTACAGCCTAAAGATGTCAGGTGAGATATGGCAGTTTCTAAATTATTCACTTCCAAACATAAACTGAGCGGACTTTGGGAATTAACAACAAATTCTGGCTCATTTGTTGATTTAGGTTTAAAAATACCTAACTTTAAACCAGCAATGTCAAACTCAGCATAGATATGGGGAATAAGTTTCTTTGGTTTTTGTTCTAGTAATTGAGTATAAAAGCTGACTATATTATCAAAATTAACTGTGGCTATAGTAATGATAACACTATTATATTGCATATTTATATTTACCATAGATTTGTCACAAGAGCGCAGTTAATTCATTCTTACAGCAGAATTCACCAAGTCGGGGGTGTAAATAAGTAATTGGACAAAAATATTTACAGTCATTGCGAGCGAAGGGAAGCAATCACAACCCTTGGAATTGCTTCATTTCACTTCGTTCCATATGGCTAAAATCAAGTTAGAATTGCGGGTTATATGCATTACGCGGGGAAAAGGTCTGAATCACGGATTAGACGGATTGCGCTGATTTCACGGATTTTAGTAACTTTTATCATAGCAAACAACCTAATCCGCCCAATCTTTTAATCACGGATTAGACGGATTGCGCTGATTTCACGGATTTTAGTAACTTTTATCTTACCTTGCCATGATCCGGATCATGGCGAGGCGATTAGCATAAAATTTTACCCCTCAAAACTTTTAAAACATCCTCTTAGGCATGAACCATTAAATATTGTCCATTACCGTTGTATTCACCATCGCAACTGGCGAAATTAGCACCTAACCAAATTAAATAAAATCTCCAGATGCGACGAAATTTGGCATAGTTAATACCGTAGTCCAAATCTTTTACTATTGCTTGAGAATCATCAAAGTTTTTTAACCAACTAGCAAAAGTTTGGGAATAATTAGAACCATTAAGATACCATTTATCAATAGTTTTCAGGTCTTGATTATGGCTGGGAATCGCATCATATTTCCAGTAACGACCATGAGGGAAAATGTATTTGTGAGTGAAAACACTGGATATATTATTGGGGGTGCGGACTGTAATAATATGAATAAAAATTTTGCCGTTATCTTTGAGGAAAGATGCCAGTTTTCTGAAAGCTTTTGTTAAATTACCTACATGACAAAAAACGCCAATTGAGAGGACTTTGTCGAATTTTGTTTCAAATTGGGCATCGTTTAAATCTCCTTCATAGAGAGTAAAACGACCGGAACTAAGGTAACTTTCAGGATCTTGCATTTTCTGACGCATATATTCACATTGGTGGTGACTCAAGTTAATTCCTGTGAATTTGACATTGGGAAATTTGGCAAGAATATAATTAGCTACACAGCCCCAACCACAGCCAAAATCTAAAATATGATCGCCATCTTTGATTTCTAATTTGTCAATGACATCATCAATCATTTGCATTTGTGATTCTTCAAGATTGGTTGCTCCTTTTTCCCACAATCCCATGCTATATTTAGGATAAATGAGTTTTCCATCACCTAACATGGGATTCAGCATAGCTTGAGGTAAGTCGTACTGAATCTTCATTAATTCCTGTGAACCTTCGGCGGTATGGTCTGTTTCTGTTAATACCCATTCGTAGGGTGCAAGTAGGGATGGAAAATATTTAAAAAAGATGGGCATACAACGCTCAAAAAGCGATCGCAACACAGCATCCGGTACTTCTAATCCATTGATATAAGACTCGGCTATTGCCATTTGCACTAGGTTAACTGTACTAACCGCAAGACGGGTTGCTTTGTAAGCCATTGGACTTTTAGTATGCACATCTCCCACGATGGGAAGATGTTTTTCAATGTTTTGTAAAATTGTTAATGAACTCATATTTATTTTGGGTTGCAAAACTGCCACTATTCTATATCAATAAAACCAAGTCAAAATATTATTAAATAATAGATATTCCTTTAGATAGATATAAATAAGTCGGGAATATTTTTATTCAAACTAAATAATGATTACTATATACAAAACCAAATAATTGATGCTCCGTTATACTAGAACCATATTACTGTATTGTATAATCAGTTAAGTCTCAACCTTTTAATCATCCTGCACTGAGATTTTCAGTAAATTGATGTAAATAATTCCATATACAAACTACAAAAGGCAGCTAAAATGAGTATCCGCGCACTATTGTTAGTAAATAGTAATTCCCGTCAAGGACAAGAACGTTACCAAGAAGCGATAAATTGTTTAAATAAATTGGGTTTAGAGATAATTACAGAATCTACAGAACATCCAAATCAATTAGGTGATTTGATTCGGCGTTATCAACAAGAAATAAATTTGGTAATTGTGGGTGGTGGTGATGGTACACTGAATGCAGCTATTGAGGCGATAGTTGAGACTCAATTACCTTTGGGTATTTTACCATTAGGAACTGCTAACGACTTAGCAAGGACTTTGGGAATTCCTAACTCTTTAATGGAAGCGTGTCAAATTATTGCTTCTGGAAAGTTACGCAGGATTGATTTAGGTTGTGTAAATGGTAAGTATTTTTTTAATGTGGCTAGTTTGGGGTTAAGTGTAAAAATTACTCAACAATTAACTAAGGAAATTAAACGGCGTTGGGGTATATTTGCTTATGCGGCAATTGCATTGCAAGTAATTTGGAAATCTCGCCCTTTTAGTGCAGAAATTCGGATCAATGATGAATCAATTCATGTTAAAACTGTGCAAATTGCTGTGGGTAATGGTCGCTATTATGGTGGTGGTATGGCTGTAGTTCACGATGCGGCTATAGATGATCAAAGGCTGGATCTTTATAGCTTAGAAATTGATCATTGGTGGCAAATTCTGCCTTTGCTGCCGGCTATGCGTCAAGGACGACATATTCATTCACCAAATGTTCGCGCCCTGGAAGGTCAGGAAATCACAGTATACACGCGCAGACCCCATTCTATTAATACAGATGGAGAAATCACCACCCATACTCCGGCTGTGTTTCGGGTTGTTCCTCAAGCGATCGCTGTTTTAGCTCCCTAACTATCATCTTAAACTATGATTTACCTGATTCATCTGATTTATTTGATGATATCTTGACTATTATTTATGTAATTAAACAGTAGGTTGCCAGTCAACGAGGTAAAAAATTAACATCAAAACTCCTATCTGTCAACAATTAAGCATCTAGC
>NZ_VILC01000010.1:0-41593 GCF_009712065.1 Aphanizomenon sp. UHCC 0183
GGTGAAGAATTCTTGATAATGCTGAATATCTCTTGTATCTATGTTGCGGGTTGGATAGATAACTACAGCATTCCAGTGATTTTTAGGGTTGTTTTGGCGGATGTAAAGAAATATTTCACTAAAAACTCTATGGTAGAGATCCTTATCTAATTGAAATTGTACTTCTAAAAAGTAGATCGGGTTATCTGTATTGTGGTTAGGTAAGAAAACTCCATCTATTCTAAAAGCTGTTTGTTTGACTTCAACTGATGAAAATTGATAAAGTTCTGCTAGTTGGGGAGAGTTACCAATCAGTTCAAAAAATATGCTGGGTATTTCTTGAAATAATCGGTAAAATATGCTGTCTGTTTTCATTTTAAAAAGTTGTTCAAAGGATTTTAAACCCACTTGTGTGGGTTTTGTTTGTAGCGAGAATTATCGGTTAATAGGTGATGGTTTCCAATTATCAAGCACTTCTTGAATCAATATCAATTCATTGAGATATTCACTCACTTCTGATTTTTGGCTTTTAAGAGTAGAAACAATCTCATGAGATTCTGATTCTCTGTTTACTCTTTGTGTCAGCAAATTATCGAAAATATCCAGAAATCTATTGATATAATCATTGATTTGCTGTTCACCTTTCTGAAAATTCTCTTCTACTTGTTCGTCAATAATACCCTTGAGTAAACCTATGTTTCTCTTTACTTGCTCATCTATCTTGTCTTTAATTCCTTGAGCAGTCAGCCGTAAATCAATTTCATAGTAGGATACTTCTGTTTTCATAACAACATCTTGTTCATAGACATGAGGACTTGCACAACAACGTTCCTCTTGCATAGTTATTTTCTTAGTTCTTTCAAAAACTTCTCGTTGTTCTTGAATTTTAGTATCAATGCCAGAAAATTCAAACTTAGGAAACTGAATTGCATTAGTACCAATCTCTATTTGCAAAGTCTCACCAATATACTGAGATAATTCATCAGAAATAGCTTGTATTTCTTGTTGAATTTGCTTAACTAAGTCCTCGTGAATCTTTGCACCTTCTCTCACAAGTCTGTCTTGTGTATCCAGCCAAAAGTTATGAACTATAGGAGCGCAGTAATCATTAATAATTTTACCTATTTCTTTAGCATCTTTTTTGTCTTTTACCTTGATTTTATATGGTTCTGAAGTTGAATCCTCTTTTAACAATGAAGTAACTTTATTCCAAATAAACGAGACAAGATTTTGGTTTTCTTTACTAGATACAGAACCCGAATTTTTAGCTTGTTCTTCTACTACTTTATCAATTTCCAAATCTATACGATTTTTAGCAGTTTCAGCAAACTTATAAATTTCTTGCCTAAAAGTTTTGAATAATCTTTTCTTTTGTGACTGTACAGACTTTTTTACACTTGCTAACTTATTTTCAATCAACTCAAAACGTTGTTTATATTCCTCTATTTTTTGTTGTAGTTCCTCAAATTCTAACTCCCAACCGCGAATTTCCGTAGTAAGTGTATCAGCTACAGATTGAGCAGCTTTATTCAAAACAGCCAAGACATCACTCAATAAATTCCATCCTGAAGTTTGCACAATATTTTTAATTACTGTCTCTTCAATTTTGAGAATACCGCTATCTTCTAAAGATTGAGATGCAATTTCTTCTGGTAAGGGAATAAGCATCCTACCTTTTTCATCTCTTTCTGCATATTTAATGATATAAAACTTTTCAAAATCCTTAATATGACTATCAGTTGCTTTTCCTTCTTGAATCAGCTTAGACAATAAAGCCTGTCTAGCAATGACTGGAGAAATATTTGGTTCAGGAATACCAAAGCTAACCAAACTCATTCTTAAAGATTCTATCACATCTTCAATCTTTCTATCACTTTCTCCTTTCATGTCTACCTTGTTAAGTACAAAGTACATTTTTCCTGTATTTTGTGCCAAAAAGTCCTGGCGGTTTTCAATTAAATCTTGCAGCAATTCTAAATTAATATTGTCTTTAAAAGATAGGTAATCCAGAATAAATAAGATAGCATCACAAGTGCGAAGTGCTTGTAGACTCGTCTGTTTTAAAGCTACTGTATTAAAACTCTCTGAGTTCCACTCATTTGGTCCAGGAGTATCAACTAAGGTAAATCCAGCTAGAGAAGGCAATTTACTAATAGCTTCAATAGGATGTTCTAATTCAAAACTTATAGTATGATCTAAATTTTTATTATCTCTTATTTGATATGTCCGTTCTGAAAACTTCCGCTTAATTTCTTCTGCATCACCAGTTGCTATAATTTCAGGAAATTCTTGATTTTCTCGATGTTCTAAAAGTCTAGGTGTTTGTTCTGCGTTAATTGGACGAATATCTGTACGAAAAACTGTACAAGCCTCTACATTAGTAGCTAAAACATCTGCACCAATCAAAGCATTGAGGAATGTACTTTTACCTGCATTCATGGCTGCAATTACAGCTACTTGATATTTTTGTTTAACTAAGGCTTGTAAAGCTTGTTTAATAGTATTTTCAACATTTTCTAATCCTTGGGTATTATCTCCTTCTTCGAGTCGTCCCGCACGAAGTTCTTTTATGTAATTTAAAAGTCTGTCACCTGTTTTGTTAATTTTGTTATAGGTATCCTGAAATTCTTGAGAATAGGATTTCATTGCTTTTTTCTCCTCTGGAGTTGTGCTATTTTTTGGCTTTTCTGAAATTATTTTTCTAGTTAAATCTTCACCAGGTAAATTGATTTTAACCGCTTTGGTGAAATTGCGTTCATAGTAATCACTAGGAACATTAACTAACTCTTCATTAATTCGGCAGAGAACATTATTTGTAAGATCCACTGCTTTTACAAATTGCTTTAAGACATCTATTGTCGGTTCTTTATCAATAGACCACATTATAGAAATCAAACTCTGTTGCAATCTCACTGCTAAACGCAAACAGTCTTTTTCTATTTCACCTAATGCAATCTGTCGAGTTAAATCGTGAATTTGTTTCTGACTTTCATCAGCAAGTTCATAGTATTGTTTTTGTAGATTCGTGTATTTCTCAACTAATTCATTTGCAACTTTCCTGTGATATTTTGCAGCTTGTCTATCATTTTCTCCAGCAGCATGAGAAGTAAAAGCACCTGCAACAGCACCAACAGCTAGACCTACAGCACCAAATACAAAAGGTAGTATGAAAATCATAGAATTCTTGATTTATTATTTAATGACTAGAAGGAAGGTAAACAGGTTGAGAATTAGGCAATAATTTACTATCTGCTGATGTAAGTCCTAAAGATTGAGCAATAGCCACTGATTCACGTAACCGTTGCATAGCCCCTTCTATTCCTGGTGCAATTGGACGATTTGTAATTTCTTGATTAATTGCTTTTGCTTCTGCCAAAAATTCTAGATTTTTCTGATGTTCATAAATCAGATCATTTTCAATTTCTTGTAATCTTCTTAATTCTTGCTGAGTTAAAGATTCATAATAGGTTTTTACAGCCTGTTTATGATCATCTAAGATTCTGAAAAACTCAACAGCCATACCTCCAGTACCAACAACAGCTAATAAAGGTGCTACTGTAGTTAATGCGATCGCTATTGGTGGACAAGCTGCTGCTAATGTTGCTGTTGTAAATGCTGTTACACCCCCAACTGCACCACCCATAGCAGTATCTTTTAATGTTTCTGTAGCCGCTTCCTGTGCAGAAATTTCACCTCGAACTACACGCAGCCCATGAGTTAGAAGTGAAAAAGGTACAGTTGTAACTGCACCCACAGCCGCCCCTATTGGTGCAGCTTGCAAACCTGCTTTTACAGCACCAGTTAAGTTATCAAAGTGGTATTTAGCATTTAATCTCATTTGCTCCCGACTAGTCATGGTTTTATCACCACGAGCCATATTATCCTTACCATTCTCCCATCTGATATTACTCGGATCATTAGAACCTCCCTTACTGTGGGGTTTAACGTGACTAGCGTGCTTATCAGATAGGTACTGTTCTACATTCTTGGCCGCAGTTTGACTATCTATACTCGCACGTTGAGATGGGGGAATCTTATCTAGCATTTCTTGGGCTTTTATTGTCGTTCGGATAGGTTCGCCAGAACGAACACCGCCTTTACTTAATCTATCTACCATGCTTTTAGATAGATCCTGTAAATTGACGTGGTGAATGTTGGTTGTCGCAGCCGCATTGACAGCAGAATTACGCTGGGAATCGTCAGACATGGATAATTACCTTTTTATATTTGACAGAAGCGTTTAATAAAATAAATTATACTCAATACAGCAATAATTGACTACTGATAAGAATAAATATACAGTTGGTGTAAATAAAATGACTGCACTAGAGAAATACACGATGCAATTTAGTCAATGCGAGATCATGTAGAAACACAGTCATCGCATTGAGACAACTTTACATATCGTTAGATACCTTTAAATTTTTCTGTTCACCTACTTACTTAATACTGTACAATTACTTAATACTGTAATTTTAGGTTTTTTGGTTATACAATAATTTCTTAGAGGGTGTTTGAAAACTATTAGATGAAACCGATAATCTCCAGAAATCTAACCCCCTTTCCCCTTGTAAAGGGGGGAAACAATAAAAATCCAGTTCCCTCCCCTTTACAAGGGGAGGGTTAGGGAGGGGTAAAAAATATTTGATACATCAACCATAACTTTTCAAACACCCTCTTAGAGAAGTCGGGTATCTTACTGAAAATTTGTTATTTAATCTAACCTAAGATAGATCAAGATTATATCTAAGAAAAGATGTGAAATATTAGTCTATCTTTGAAAATAGTAATTAGCACAGATAATGCTGTTACTGAGGTAAAAAATGTTGTCATATTTTTTCATTGCACTCGCTACAGCTTTAAGTTTGCTGATTGTTGATTTAGTTGTTCCCGGTGTAGATATTGCTAATTTTCCGGCAGCTTTAATTGCTGCTGTTGTGATTGGTTTAATTAATAGTGGAGTTAAACCAACCATTAATATCTTGTCTTTACCTTTGACATATCTCACATTAGGTGGATTTTCCCTAATTGTTAATGGACTCTGCTTTTGGTTAGCATCAGTTTTAGTTCCAGGTTTTCAAGTTCAAGGATTAATTGCTTTTATTATCGGTCCTGTAGTTCTTTCTTTAGCTAATACCTTTCTCAGTAAATACTTCGCAGAAAAAGGTTTTGAATTACAAGATAGTCAATAGGTAAACCCAACTTTAAAACTAGGAAATATCCATGAACTTACTGCGTATACTTATCGGTTTATTTCTACCTCCCTTGGGGGTTTTTCTCACCGTTGGCTTTGGTCCAACTTTGTTAATTAACATTTTGCTGACTCTGCTTGGTTGGCTTCCTGGTAGCATTCATGCAGTTTGGGTAATTGTCAAGCATGAAGAAAATATTAATAGAGAGGAAGGTACTTATTAAGTATAACAAGCAACAAGAATTTAGATCCCCGACTTCTTAGAGAAGTCGGGGATCTAAAGGATAGTTACTCATTAAGCACGAATATCTTTATCTTTGAATAAATCAGCCGTTGCTAATAGTAACTCACGCAAAGTTTGTTTTAATTGACGTTCTTTTTTCGCTATAACTGCACCTGCATCTGTCAATTTTTTTTCTAGAAGTGAGTAACTTTCTTTTACTTGTGCTGTGATAGATTCGGCTTTGGGATGGGATTTATCACACCATTGTTTGGCTTCATTTAAATAATCCTGTACTTCTTGATCACTTCCGCTATAACGTGCCGATAAATTGGCTCGAATAATTGCTGACTGTGCTTGTAATTGTGCATAGCGTTTCTTTAATAATCCAATTTCTTCACTATCTTTTATAGAATCAATGGCTGAATCAATCGCAATTTTTGTGTCTGCTGATTTATCTTGACTTGTTTCGATTATCTTCGTTAAAATTCCTTCAATTTCTGCTTGTAGTTCTTCTTCTTCTCTATCTAATTGAGCTTGTAATTGCTTAATTTCAGCTTGAGTTTTGACAATATCTGAGTGTTTTTTCAGATTTATTGCTTCCATCGCTCCTTCAATTGAAGCTACCACTCCTTCTTTAACTTCACTACCTTTTTCTTGTAAATTATCAATGACAGTAGACACAGCATCATTAACTAAATTACGCAGTTCATGAGAACCTTCTTGAAACTCAGAACCTACTTGAGAAACAGCAGATTTGACAATTTCCCGAATGCGTTCAGCTTTTAATTGTCCTGTTTCTTTAGCTTGGTATAAATCTATTTGAATTTGTTCTTTAATGTTCTTATTTGTGGTCATACTAAATACAAATCTCATTACAACACTTACACTCATTATGGCGAAATCTTTTAGCTATGAACACCCTCTAAAGAGATAAAATCATATCTATCTTTAGGTACTTCAAAGTATTTGGCGATTAGAAAGATGCTTCCACCACGCTACACAAGCAAAGTCTACCTTCGTAGATTCAGCAATTAGAAGTTTTTAACCCACGCAGGTGGGTTTTGTCTGTATAGCCGCGACTTCTAGTCGCCAGGAATTTTTTAGTTAAATGTTGCCAATTTATGAAATAATCAATATTGGTCAATAACTAAATTTTAATTATGTGGCAGGTAAATATCACTTGCGATGGTGAAGCGTGGAAAGTGTACGGTGCTGAATTTAAGAAAATGGTAGAAAATTACCAAGCTGAATTGATTGGTTCTAAAAAAATGCCAGATGGAAAACGGATCATGTCCTATAAAATTGAAGATGTCAGTGAAGCAGAAGCTTTTCAGGAACAATGTACAAACTTTATCGGCTTCATATCTGATTTTGAAGCCTTATGAAAAAACTAATAGTATTGATATTATGCACATTTTGCTTGTGGACTATCAATTTCACCTCACCCGCTAACGCTTTAGATACAGCCAAAGGGGCAGAAATTTTTAGTTTTCATTGTGCTGGTTGTCATATTAATGGGGAAAATATCATTAAACGCGGTAAAAACTTAAAAAAGAATGCACTTAAAAAATATGGCATGGATTCTTTAGAAGCGATTACAGCCATTGTCACTAATGGTAAGAATAATATGTCAGCTTATAAAAAAAGATTGACAACTGAGGAAATTCAACAAGTTGCAGCTTATGTTTTGGAACAAGCAGAAAAAGACTGGAAATAACAAGATAAAAAATATGATGTTACCTCAAGAAAGCTATTTACAATTTACTCCCGACTTGAAAATTTGCCGAATTTTAAATGGAATGTGGCAAGTTTCCGGTGGACATGGACGCATTAACCCCAAAACTGCCATTGAGTCTATGTTTCAATATGTTGATGCTGGTTTTACAACCTGGGATTTAGCAGACCATTATGGACCAGCAGAAGATTTTATTGGTGAGTTTCGTCGTCAACTGATAGCGACTCGTGGAGAAGAAGCTGTAAATAATATTCAAGCTTTTACCAAGTGGGTTCCTCGTGCGGGGAAGATGACAAAAAAACTGGTTGAGGAAAATATTGATATTTCTTTGAGAAGAATGGACGTTAAATCATTGGATTTAATGCAGTTTCACTGGTGGGAATATCGAGATGCTAATTATTTAGATGCTCTCAAATATATGGTAGAATTGCAAACTGAAGGTAAAATCAAACATTTAGCTTTAACTAATTTTGATACGGAACATTTGCAAATTATTACCGAAGCAGGAATCAAGATTGTTTCTAATCAAGTGCAGTTTTCTTTAGTTGACAGAAGACCACAGGTAAACATGGTTAAATTTTGTCAAGAACATGATATTAAGTTGTTTACCTATGGTAGTATTTGCGGTGGTTTGTTATCAGAAAAGTATTTGAATAAACCAGAACTTAAAGGCTTAGAAATAAATACCACCAGTTTGAGAAAATACAAACAAATGATTGATAATTGGGGTGGTTGGGGACTATTTCAACAGTTACTAAATACCTTAAAAACCATTGCTGATAAACATCAAGTAAGTATTGCTAATGTGGCTGTAAATTACGTTTTGAATCAGCCAGCAGTTGGGGGTGTAATTGTGGGTGCAAGGTTAGGAATTGCAGAACATTTGTCAGATAATTCTAGGGTGTTTAGTTTCAATTTAGATGCTGAGGACATAGGGAAAATAGATGCAGTTTCTCAGCATTCAAAAGATTTATATAAGTTAATTGGTGATTGTGGGGATGAGTATAGACGTTAATTGTAGGGTGGGTTAGTTAGATCTGAAAATAAGACCCCACCCCTAACCTAGTAGTTCGTCAAATTTATTTTGAAGGGTAATGATCGGAAAAAACTTCTGTTCTTCCCTCCCCTGCCCCCCCTGCTTCTCTTCTCCCCCTGCTTGCCTTCACCCGTCATTTTCGGGTTGACAGACTACCCCCTAACCCCTCCCCGCAAGCGAGGAGGGGAATAAGAAGTTTTTTATATGTCCTGGTGTACGCAGTTCATGATGGCTACTTATCAAAGGAATCTGCTATTAGCGTAGTTGAATACTTTAGTCTGTAGAACTTTTGTATTCAATATCTTAACCTGTTTCTATGCAATCAAGTAAACTAGACCAAAATTTAGGGCTAGAAATACAACGTCGTCGTATAGAAAAAGGTTGGTCTCAAGAGTATCTAGCAGAAATTACAGGTCTGCATAGAACCTATATTAGCCAACTGGAACGAGGATTAAAAAGCCCATCTGTAAGAGTTCTGAGTCATATCACCAACGCTTTAACTGTAACAATGAGTGAATTTTTGCAAGCTGTGGAGGAATCTTTAAGTGTTGACAAAAAACGAGATTGAGAGGCTAAAACAAGCTATTATTGCTACTGTTGCATCCCCAGCTATTGGGTCAATAGAAGATTATGCTTGGGAAGCTATTTTTCATTATGTTAAAGATATTCCTCTTTCTGATCCAGCTTTAGGACGTAGTAAACTGCTGTATGATGCAGTTAATATTTTAACTGAAACAGGTTGGTCATTGAAATCGCTCCAACTTGGTAACTTAAAAATTGGCAGCACATTTTTCTTTGTTATTCAAAGAGCAGATATTATTAGTAAAGCTGATCAACTTGGTTTTTCTGGTTTAACAGAATTATCTCCACCGGACGAACTGGGTGCGGCTATTATTCAACATTGGAATGAGAAATTGATCACAAATCAGTCATTACAAGGAGTTGAAAATAGTTATGAAAGCATACTACTGAAAACCATTAAAGGCAATGAATATGTTTATTGTGAATATCCTTTGTATCCACTTGATCCAACTACTTTTAATTGGGCTTGGACAGTAAATAAGAAAACTGGTAAAAGTGGTGCAGGTTTACAGGGTAGTATCGGAGATAAAATTGAGTTAGTTTGGTATAAGAATCAAAAACAACTTTTTAAAGCTAGAATTATTTCTCCAGAAGCAGTGAGAATAAATATTCAACGAACTCGTCTTAACCCTGAGAATTATGTGAAAACTATTCTTGCAGCTTTACAAGCACAAAATTCCTAATCTTAACTTTAGATAATGCACTCAGCGATAGTTTTAGCTAGTAGTGGAGGTACAGATTCACCAATCTGAGAAGCCATTTCTGTATATGTTCCTAGAAAATGGAAAGTATCTGGATAAGAATGAAGTCTCGCAGCTTCACGTATTGTAATGGTTCTATCTTGTGTGGGATGAAAGAATCTACCAGAACCAGGATGAAAAACCCATCTGGTAATTGTCTTCGCTGGTTTGTCCCAATAAAGCCTGCCATAAGCACCACTATAGTGTTTTTTAGGTGCTAATTCAGGTGGTAAATCTCTGGCATCTTGTCCTTCTTTTAACAGCCTTACTCTTGACATTTGAATGGAGCTTAAAGCACGAGCAATATGGTTTGTAATTTTTGTGCTGTCATGTCTGATTAAAGATTGATAAGTTGTTTGTGGATCTGAGGGATATCTATCTTCATCATATTTTTGTCCTGCATTTAGTTGTGGTAAATCTCCAATTGCATCTTTAACTGTAACAATTGGAGAATAATTAGATTTTAGTAGATTCGTTTGATAGGATGATTGTTTCTTACTAGAACCACTTTTAAGATCATCATTATGTGTAGGCTCTGGTAAGCAAATTAAATGCTCTAAACTAGCAATAAAGAAAGCTCTAGCTCTGGTTTGTGGCACTCCGTAGTTAGCAGCATTTAAAGATGATGTGACAACTTTATATCCCAGTAATTCTAGTTGATTTGTAATTTCATTTTTAAATAAACCTTTGTATGATGTCAAAATTTCCGGGACGTTTTCCATAATGACGTAAAGCGGTCTGAACTCTTGAACAAATTCTATAAAACTTTTATATAACTGATTCCGAGGATCATCTATATAGCGATATTCGGCAGGTATATTTCTGGAAAATCCTTGACAAGGAGGTCCGCCAATAATTGCTTTTAGTTCTTCTTTTTTTAAACCTAGATATGAACGGAGTTCTGAGGGATTAACTTCACGAATATCTTGATGTATAATTTTAGTGTTTGGGTAGTTATATTGATAGGTGGCTAAGGCTTTTTTATTTACATCAATGGCACAAGACGCTTCAAAGCCAGCCAAGTGAAAGCCTGTAGTTAAGCCACCTGCACCTGCGAATAAATCAATAGTTTTGTTGTTCATGCTTGAATACTATAGTATTCTATATTTAATGTCAAGTAGGATGATCTTGTTGTGGGTTACAGTATATTAAAAAATATCCAATTATCAAAAATGAATAAAAATACTATTCGCACCAGCTACATCCGCAAGGTTCATCATATCGCTTTTAATATCCAAAATATGACAGCATCTCGCCATTTTTACAATTGGGGTCAATTTTAGCACCTAGCCTGAATTTTCATGAATTTTATCTGATAATAAAACTAGCCTCTTTAAGCAAAACCTATGGAAACCCTCACCTTAAACATACCTCCCGCAGTAAATTTAACAGATGAGCAGTTTTATCAACTTTGCATTGCCAACGAACCTTGGCAATTAGAACTTACCCAAACGGGAGAATTAATTATTATGCCTCCCACAGGTGGAGAAAGCGGAATTAGAAACTCAGATATAACTACAGATTTAAGTATTTGGAATCGTCAAACTAAATTAGGTAAAGTATTTGATTCTTCTACAGAGTTTAAATTACCCAGTGGTGCTTATCGCTGTCCTGATGCAGCTTGGGTAAAACTAGCACGTTGGGAGGCTTTAAGTAAAGAAGAAAAAAAACGGTTCCCCCCCCTTTGTCCTGATTTTGTGATTGAATTGCGATCAGAAACGGATAGTTTAGAAAAATTACGCGCTAAAATGCGAGAATATCAAAATAATGGGGCGCTTTTAGGTTGGTTAATTGATCCACAAACACCCTTAGTAGAAATTTATCGTTACGGAAAAGATGTAGAAGTTTTAAACTTTGATGTTGACAACCCACCAAAACTTTCTGGTGAAGATATTTTACCGGGCTTTATTCTCGATTTGCAGATAATTTTAAATCCATAGATTCTAAATTTCGGGATGATGATTTCTCAAAAAAATATTCCCACTGGCTACCTCCGCAAGGTTCATCATATCGCTTTTAACGTCCAAAATATGGCAGCATCTCGCCATTTTTATGGTCATATTTTAGGCTTACACGAACTTACAGGGGATGAAATACCAGAAACATTAATAGAACTTGTCAACACCGGAAAAGTCGCCAACTTTGCCACTCCTGACGGTACAATTATTGACTTATTTGGAGAACCAGAATTATTACCACCAGATCCAGATCCCAGTAAGTCTTTCACTAGAGCGTATCATTTAGCCTTTGATATTGATCCAGAACTATTTGACCAAGCATTAGCAGTAATTCAAGAAAATAATTTAGTCATTGCTTATGGACCAGTTTCCCGTCCTACTGGTAGAGGAGTGTATTTTTATGATCCCGATGGATTTATGATTGAAATTCGTTGTGATCCTGATTAAATGAGACAGTGGGAAAATTTCGATAATTAAAGGCAATATAAAAGCAATATACAGCACTTCCCGGTGTTATGAGGTACAAGAACCCCACCCCCAACCCCCTCCAGTATCAAAAGCTTATCCTTTTCTTCCCCCCGCTGCGGGGCCGCTGCGGGGGGATTGAGGGGGGTGCGATGAGGGGGCTAAGATGTAACTCATATCATTGGAAACTACTGTAAGTAGGTGAACACAATAAGAGAACTCCACAAAAAAGATGATCCAATCTTGTGGGATGGGCATCTTGCCCGTCCTTTTATTATTAGCGGGCAAGATGCCCGCACCACAAGAAATTTTGGGATATTTTTTTAATTGGAAGTCTCTAAAACCAAGGTGTGTAAAGAAAAAAGAAAAGTAAAATCGCCCAAAGCTTCTTCACTCTTGCCTTTTGCCTCTTGCCTCTTGCCTCTTGCCCTCCCATAAAGACAATTTTCAATGCTAACCTACTGTAATTGAGGGCGGGGAAACCCTACGGATTTTGGGATATTTGAAATAAGGCTAAAAATGTACATTCCCAAACCAAACGAGGTTGGGCGTAACAAAGTAAATGTTTTCGAGTTTTTTCTAATTGTTGAATAATTTTTGGTTCATGTATTTGTTGCCAATAGTATTGTTGTAAATAGTCAATTAACCATAATTGGGCTTCTGTATCTAATTCTTTATCAATTTTTTTACCTAATTCTAAAGCATGACGGTAAGATGTTGGCGTTTTTTTCACCTGGGCGATAAATTCGCTAGGAATGGTTTGCAATTGTTGGTAGGAGGAAATAGCATTTCCTGGACTACCTGCGGCTATGTTTAAAACTTCTGGATGTTGCAAAATTTCGGCATTTCCTGTTTGTGTCAATACCTCAGTCATAGCCGCAGTATTCAACCGATAAAAAGGAACTTTTTGACAACGGGATACTAAAGTTGGTAACACAGATTCGGGGGAGGGGGCAATTAAAATTAATGTCGCTTTTCCCGGTTCTTCTAAAGTTTTTAACAACGCATTTGCCGCAGATTCCGCCATTGTTTCTGCTTGTTCTAATACTATGATATTCCGCGCTGCTTCCAATGGTGGACGAGAAAGAAATTGCGTAATTTCTCGAATTTGTTCTAAACGAATAACCGGTGGTGCTTTGCGTTTAACTCCCTTTTCGGCTGCTTCTGCTGGGGTGAGTCTTTGCCCTTGATATTGATAAGTTGGTTCTACCCACAATAAAGCTGGATGATTTCTTTGCTGAATGCGATTGTGTAAAATGGGAATTTGATCGGGTTTTATAGAACTAGAAAAAAGTAATTCAATAAAACATTTTGCTGCTAAACTTCTGCCTACACCATCAGCACCCACAAACATATAAGCTGGTGCAACTCGATGTTGTTTAACGGATTGAGTTAATAATTCTACCGCTTGCTGTTGTCCGATTAATGACGAGAACATAGTTATGAAAACAGGCGTTGCTGTAAAATTTCCTGGATACTTTTTTGAACGATATCTTGACTGTCATTGCCATCTATTCGCACAATTCGGGATGGATTGGATGCAGCTAATTCTGTATATCCTTGCTGTACCCGACGATGAAAAGTAATAGTTTCCTGTTCAATTCTATCTAGTTTAGCTTGTCCCCGTTTGCGGGATAGTCCTACCTCTACATCTACATCTAACCAAATAGTTAAATCACTTTCTAAGCCACCAGTAGCAATCTGATTAAGTTGATGAATGAGATTCATATTTAAACCTCTACCATAACCTTGATAGGCGATAGTAGAATCAGTATAGCGATCGCACAAAATAAATTTCCCTATGGCTAAATTAGGTTTTAACTCTTCTTCAATATGTTGTGACCTGTCCGCTGCATATAATAATAGTTCCGTGACTTCCCCCACCGGCTTACTTGGTGACTTTTCCAATAATAACGCCCGTAAATCCTTTCCTAACTCCGTTCCCCCTGGTTCACGAGTCAGTATTACTGATATATTTAAGCTTTCTAACCACTGAAAACACCGTTGCATCTGAGTAGTTTTACCACAACCCTCCACACCTTCAAATACAATGAACTTACCACTCATGTTGTTAAATTTTGTAAATACTGATTTTTTAGACATCCCTATTTATATAAACTCTACACCAAAAGCAAACCTTATATGATTGCCCCAAATATCGCAGTAGACACGAAGACGTGGTGCTACATTAACTCCAAGAGTCAGATCCCCGACTTCTCTAAGAAGTCGGGGATCTGGGTATGAGTGCAAAATAAATTGAACATTATAAAAATCCCTAAACTAATCAATTTTGTAGGGGTCTAATTTTCATACAATATGATGAAAAATAATTTTCAGTAAATCCCCTTGAGAAAAAGGCTTTTCTAAATAGCCATTAGCCCTCACAAATTTGGCTTTAGCTTTATCTCTTAATCCGATTCTTTCGGTCATCAAAATCACAGGAGTATTTTTATAATGCGAGTGTTTCCGCAATAAAGAACAGATTTCATAGCCATCTAAATTAGGCATTTCTACATTTAATAAAATCATATCGGGCTGTACTCGCAAAATTTCCATTAAAGCTTGGGAAGAATCCATGAATTTCAGCACAGAAAATATTTGGTCATCTAAAAAATCTTCCACAGCATTTAATATGCTATAGTCATTGTCCACACCCAAAATACTATATTTCTTCCTCTCCCTAACTGGGGAGTTTATCGGCTGATGTATATGTAGTTGAGAATCAACTTGCTCAGAATTGCTTTTAGGTAACTGTTCGTGATATGTAATATGTGACGGTGATTGATGATGATTTTCAAAATTCAAATTTTCCTGAACATCAACCTTAACCCCTGATTGACATTGTTCTACTAAAGTTCTTAAATTTAAATGACAAAATTTAGGAAGATTATCTAAAAAAGTATGTCGAACAAATTCATAACTGCCATATTCTAAATCTAGTAATGATTCTAAAACCTCCAATGCTAATTGTTCAATCAACAAAGCAGTCTGAAAGTGACTAATATATTTTTGATTAACTAACCAACAAATTGCTAAATAATCTGGATTTGGTATTGACTGATTTTCAAGATCCTTTTCAAAAATCATCCGTACCTGTTCATTAATACCCATAGGAAGAGTCGAAATTTGCTGACTCAATCTCTGTAAATTACGATAAAGAGGTTCAAACATTTCCTCAGAATAACCAGCGTAAATTAGTTTACCCTGATCCATATATATTGACCAAGCACTCGACTCACTAAATACCTGCAAACAACCAGTAAAAGAATTATTAGTAATCTTTTTTAATAAGCTAATTGGTTGGATATTTTGAAAAAATCTATATCTACTAATCGGAATTGTGTTAATATGCTGGGATTGATCATTAAAATTTTCTCTCATGATCATTTAATTAGTGAATTTTACAATGGTTTTGAATTATAAGTATTCAAGTATTACTTTTAGGTTACTATAGATTTTTTAGAGAAATAAAAAAGTATCTTAAACATAAGATGAAAAAATGAAGTACAGCAGTTCTCCCAGAACATTTTGAATCTCAATGTTTCTTAAAACACCCCATACCTAATCGTGTCTGCAATTAATAATATCCAAGTTACCGAAAATAGCGATCGCCTAGATCGCTACTTATCCCAAGAGTTATCAGATTTATCCCGTTCTCGCATCCAGCAGTTAATAGAACAGGGTCATGTTCAAATTAATGACAAGATTTGCACATCTAAAAAGATTAACCTGAAAACAGGCGATCGCATTACCCTGGAACTTCCCACCATTCAACCTTTAGAAGTAATCGCAGAAGATATTCCCCTAGACATCCTCTACGAAGACGACGAACTAATCATTCTCAATAAACCCGCAGGTTTAGTAGTCCACCCCGCACCCGGACATCCTGACGGAACCTTAGTTAATGCTATCTTGGCCCACTGTCCCAACTTACCAGGAATCGGTGGCGTGCAACGTCCAGGAATTGTCCATCGTTTAGATAAAGATACAACAGGAGCAATTGCGATCGCCAAAACAGACTTAGCTTACCAACACCTACAAGCGCAACTACAGGCAAAAACCGCCAGAAGAGAATATTTAGGCCTAATTTACGGTGTCCCCAAAACAGAAACCGGAATTATAGATTTACCCATTGGACGCAATCCCCAAGACCGTAAAAAAATGGCTATTGTTTCTATAGAAGATGGTGGACGCAACGCCATTACTCATTGGCGTGTAAAAGAACGGTTTGGCAACTACACCTTAATTCACTTCCAACTAGA
Organism: Aphanizomenon sp. UHCC 0183; assembly: GCF_009712065.1. Classification (NCBI taxonomy): domain Bacteria; kingdom Bacillati; phylum Cyanobacteriota; class Cyanophyceae; order Nostocales; family Aphanizomenonaceae; genus Aphanizomenon; species Aphanizomenon sp. UHCC 0183. The sequence continues at coordinate 16,172 of NZ_VILC01000010.1, forward strand.
AACAGGACGTACCCATCAAATTCGCGTTCACAGTGCCAAAATGGGTCATCCTATCGTCGGCGACCCCATTTATAGTTCAGGTCATTCCCTGGGTGTAAATTTGCCGGGACAAGCATTACACGCTTGGAAACTCCAGCTACAACATCCCGTTTCTGGGGAGTTAGTCGCAGTCACAGCACCCCTTCCCCGCAGCTTGACAACTTTACTGGAAGTCCTGCGCCGTCGTAGTGGTATTTATTAAGAATTCCTGAAAAAATAGCCATTTAGTCTCATTTTGTGAGTTTTACCTTTGGGAAAATTTATATCCCCCCAGGGGGGAAAAAAAAGAAAATTTCCCAAATATTTAGAAATGTAAATTTAACATTCCTTAACAAAAATTATAAAACTCATATAGAAGCTAAAAAAAGCTTTGGTGTAGTTATATCAAGAGTTTACAGCAAAATTAAAACAATCTTTAACCGCCGAGTATTGCGATTTTTTGCAAAAAATATAAAGTTATGTAACGTAAATATAAGAATTTTCTCAGCTATACCCCTTATATAGGAAGGATTTGAGCCTTATCTTAGGCTATGATCTCATTTATTCATAATTTGTAACGAATAAAGACTCTATAGCATTGTATAAACATAAACTGTAGGGGTTAAACAACAGAGGAAAGTTGAAAAAAGCAGGCAATTCATCAAGTTTGCCACTTTCTCATAAAATTTTCCTTGACTCTCATAATTTTTGGTTTGTAACCTGTAAACTAGTAAATGAGAGAGCGAATTGAGAAACGCTTTGATTTGACTCCGTTGCGAACAAATCCGAATTAGTTTTAATTTAGACATCTCTCAACTAAGTAATTTAGGAGATTAGAGTCCATGACATTAGATGTATTTTCCAAGGTTGTTTCCCAAGCCGACGCTAGAGGCGAATTCCTCAGCACCGAACAACTAGATGCTTTAAGTGCAGTTGTAGCTTCCGGTAACAAGCGTTTAGACGCTGTTAACCGTATTACAAGCAACGCTTCCGCTATCGTTACCAACGCAGCTCGTTCTTTATTTGAAGAACAGCCTCAATTGATCGCTCCCGGTGGTAATGCTTACACCAACCGTCGGAACGCTGCTTGTCTACGCGACATGGAAATCATTTTACGCTATGTTACTTACGCCGCTATCGCTGGTGACGCTAGTGTTCTTGATGACCGTTGCTTGAACGGCTTGCGCGAAACATACCAAGCTTTGGGTACTCCTGGTAGCTCTGTAGCAGTTGGTGTTGGTAAAATGAAAGAAGCAGCGATCGCTATCGTTAACGATCCTAACGGTATCACCAAAGGTGATTGCAGTTCTTTGGTTTCTGAATTGGCAAGCTACTTCGACCGCGCTGCGGCTGCTGTTGTTTAATAATTCATGACAAATTGGCTCAAACCTGAATTGAGCTTTTCCCATAGTCTGCATGGCGTAGCCATACAAAAAAAGCAAGAAACTATCTAGGAGATTTTCACCAATGAAAACACCAATTACCGAAGCAATCGCATCTGCTGATACCCAAGGACGCTTTTTAAGCAACACCGAATTACAAGCAGTTAACGGTCGTCTAGTTCGTGCTGCTGCCAGCATGGAAGCTGCCCGTGGTTTAACAGCTAACGCTCAAAAATTGATTGACGGTGCTACTAGTGCCGTATACAGCAAATTCCCTTACACCACCTCCACACAAGGCAATCAATTCGCAGCTGATCCTCGTGGTAAAGCTAAGTGCGCCCGTGACGTTGGTCACTACCTCCGCATCATCACCTATAGCTTAGTTGCTGGTGGTACAGGTCCTTTGGATGAGTTCTTAATTGCCGGTTTAGCTGAAGTTAACGCCGCATTTGACTTGTCTCCTAGCTGGTATGTAGAAGCATTGAAATCCATCAAAGCTAGTCATGGTCTAAGTGGTCAAGCTGCTAACGAAGCTAATACCTACATTGACTACGCAATCAACGCTCTTAGCTAGATAGCGTCATGCCCGGAGAGGGATACAATTGTTAGATGGATTTACCCCTAAAGGGGTTCACCAGTCGTTCATGGGGAGTCACTGCGTAAGTTGGAAAATATTCCGACTGGGAATTGAGTGGCGTTAAGACCATACATGATCACTCTGGTTCACCTAGCAATTGGATCTAGCTCCGGGCATAGTTTTATGTACAGATAAAACAGGTCAAGAGGCAAGAGGCAAGAGGCAAAAGGCAAGAGGCAAGAGGCAAAAGGCAAGAGGCAAGAGGTAAGAGGTAAATCCTACTGACCACTGACCACTGACCACTGACCACTGACCACTGACCACTGACAACTGACCAAGCTTTATTCAGCCAAAATTCGGCACAATAAAGGGGAAAAATATGGCAATTACAACAGCAGCATCCAGACTGGGGACAGAGCCTTTTAGCGACGCACGCAGAGTTGAACTGCGCCCCAACGCCAGCCGAGAAGAAGTCGAATTGGTAATTCGTGCCGTTTATCGGCAAGTCTTAGGAAATGACTATATATTGGCATCAGATCGCTTAATCAGCGCAGAATCATTGCTACGCGATGGCAACTTGAGCGTCCGTGAGTTTGTTCGCAGCATCGCTAAATCAGAACTCTACAAAGCTAAATTCTTCTACAACAGTTTTCAAACTCGGTTAATTGAACTCAACTACAAACATTTGTTGGGTCGCGCACCATACAATGAGTCCGAAGTAACTTACCACTTAGACTTATATATTAACCAAGGTTACGACGCGGAAATTGACTCCTACATTGATTCTGAAGAATATCAAAATAGCTTTGGGGAAAGCGTTGTTCCCTACTATCGCGGTTTTGATTTTCAAACAGGACAAAGTGCAGCCGGATTTACTCGGATGTTCCGTTTATACCGGGGTTATGCCAACAGCGATACCGCTCAAGTCGAAGGTGCTAAATCTCGTTTAGCGCGGGAATTAGCTAGTAATCAGACCTCATCAGTTGTTGGACCATCTGGCAGTAATGAAAACTGGGGTTTCCGTGTATCGGCGGATAACGCTCCTAAGCAAAACTTGGGTAATGCCGTAGGAGAATCAAATCGTACCTACCGAGTTGAAGTTACAGGCATCCGCAATCCAGGATACCCCAGCGTGCGCCGTAGCAGCACAGTATTTATTGTACCTTACGAGCGCCTCCTAGACAAAATGCAGCAAATTCATCGAGTTGGCGGCAAAATTGTCAGCGTAATTTCCACCTAAGATCCGGCGCTGTTCACCGACAAAACTCATCATAGGAGATATAGAAGTAATGTTCGGTCAAACCACACTTGGCGCTAGTAGCGTTTCCTCATCTGCAAGCCGCGTATTTCGTTACGAAGTTGTCGGCTTAAAGCAAAACGAAGAAAGCGACAAAAATAAATTTGACATTCGCCGCAGTGGTAGCGTGTTTATTACCGTACCCTACAGCCGGATGAATGAGGAAATGCAACGAATCAGCCGTTTAGGTGGCAGAATCGTCAAAATTGAAACTTTGACAGTAGCAGGATAAACATACGCCCTGGCAATGATAGAAACCAGTGGAGAAGCATATTCTGTAAAGAATGCACCAAATCTCACACCAGAGATAGCTATTGCTAACCTGCAATCATCAGATTTAAGTCTCCGCTATTATGCTGCTTGGTGGTTGGGTAAGTTCCGGGTCAGTCAGCCAGAAGCCATAGACGCACTGATCAAGGCGTTAGAGGATGAATCTGACAGAACCGAACTGGGTGGTTATCCCTTACGGCGTAATGCCGCGAGGGCGCTTGGTAAATTGGGCAACCTAAAAGCCGTACCAGGTTTGATTAAGTGTTTAGAATGTAGTGATTTTTATGTCCGCGAAGCAGCAGCCCAATCTTTAGCTATGCTTAAGGATAAAACCGCATTACCAGCACTGATCAAACTGCTCGATGGGGGAGTTGACCAAGCTGTACAAGTACCTGGTTTTCCCCACCTTGCCCAGCCCTATACAGCAGTATTAGAAGCCTTAGGAGCTATGGGTGCAACTGAGGCTATTTCCCTTGTGCAGCCTTTTCTCAACCATTCTGTTCCTCGATTACAATGCTCCGCCGCCAGAGCCATGTACCAACTGACACAAGACTCCATTTATGGTGAGTTATTAGTGAAAACTTTGGCAACAGGTGATTTGAAAATGCGTCGCGTTGTCTTGGGGGATTTGGGAGCAATTGGGTATTTGTCCGCAGCAGAGGCGATCGCCCTTGCACAAGTGGAAAGTAGCTTTAAACTTATTGCTTTAAAAGGATTATTAGAGTATCAACTGCCAGAACAGTCTGATACTTTTGATATATCCGCACCAGCTATCCGAATCATGAATCTCATAGATTCACTCTTATAAGTAGGTTAGCATTGAAAATCGTCCTTATGGCAAGAGGCAAAAGGCAAGAGGCAAGAGTGAAGAGGGTTTGGGCGATTTTACTTTTCTTTACACAGATTGGTTTTATTGTGTTCACCTACTTAGTTAGTAGTCAGTTGTCAATTGTCAGTTGTAAAACTACTGACCACTGACCACTGACCACTGACCACTGACCACTGACCACTGACAACAGAAAAATGGATGAACTAATTCGGGCTGTCACCGTAGCAGAAACACCTGAGCAAATGGTGACAGCAGTTAAAAATCTGGCAGCAGCCAAAGATCCATTGTCAATTCCTACCTTAATTGCCGTCTTTGGTTATAACAATCCAGCAGCGGCCATAGTGGCGGCAGCCGGGTTGACAGAGTTGGGAGAAATAGCAGTACCACAATTGCTAGACCAAATTGATGATTATAACTATGGCGCACGGGCTTATTCGATTCGTACAATAGCTGCGATCGCAGATCCCCGTGCTTTGGATATTCTCATCTCCACTGCATTGACTGACTTTGCCCCTAGTGTCCGCCGTGCTGCTGCGAAGGGATTAGGAAACATACATTGGCAGAAATTAGCACCTACTGAAGCTGAAATAGCCATTAACCGCGCCCTAGAGACACTTCTGTTGATTTGCGAAGATCCAGATTGGTCAATTCGTTATGCTGCTATTGTTGGGTTACAAGCTTTAGCAAAAGTAGCTATAGTGCAATTACCTATTTCGGCTAAATTTCAATTAATGCTGACTAACGATACTGAAAAAGCCGTTCGCGCTCGCGTTCAGTTAGCCTTGGCTCAGTAAACTGATTTATATACCATATAACAAGGTAAAAGTAAAGATGTCAATACCACTACTAGAATATGCGCCCAAGTCGCAAAACCAGCGAGTAGAAGGTTATGAAGTTGCCAACGAAGACACCCCAACTACTTATCGCTTAGATAGAGCTACCTCAGACCAAGATATTGATAGCATCATCTGGGCTGCATATCGCCAAATTTTCAGCGAACATTTGATTTTAGCCAGCTACAAGCAAACCGCTTTAGAATCACAACTGCGAAATCGGGCGATTACCCTCCGTGATTTTATCCGAGGTTTAGGTAAATCAGACGTTTACCATACCCAAGTAGCAGATACAAATTCTAACTATCGCTTAGTTGACATCACTTTAAAACGTTTCTTAGGTCGGGCTGCTTACAACAAAGACGAAGAAATTGCTTGGTCAATTGTGATTGCTACCAAAGGTTTACACGGTTTTATAGATGCTCTATTAGAATCAGACGAGTATTTAGACAATTTTGGTGATGATGTTGTCCCCTACCAACGTCGTCGCTTTGGCTCACGCCCCTTTAACCTAGCTAACCCCCGTTATGGTGCTGACTGGCGCGATACTCAAAACCTGCGTGGCTTGGCTGGTCGTTCCTACTACAGTATCCGCACATCAGGACAACTGACCACAGCAGATATCCGTCGGGCGATTCCCGCCAACTTCTTCATTATGGCGGGAACAATTATTACCAACGAATGCAACTACCAACGCAGTTTGGCGACAGCCCAATCTTTCGTTAGTAACACCGCAATACCTGACACTAGTAGAGATAACCAAGAACAACCCAGCATTAAACCTGTGGCAGTTTCCTTACCCTATCGTTACATCCCTGCTAATGCTAAAAATTAGTCATTGGTAATTGGTAATTGGTAATTGGTAATTGGAAAATACGGCGTTGCTGATTAAGAGTATGATTTTATTTCACGCAGAGGCGCTCCAGTCGCAGAGAGTAAGAGTTTCATTTTTTTGATTTTTCAATTTCATACCTCAATTCAGCAACGCCGAAAATACTTATTCCCTGTTCCCTGTTCCCTGTTCCCTGTTCCCTGTTCCCTGTTCCCTGTTCCCTGTTCCCTGTTCCCTGTTCCCTAACAACTAACAAACATGACAATACCTTTACTAGAATACAAACCCAGTTCTCAAAACCAGCGTGTTTCTGGTTATGAAGTTCCCAATGAAGATACACCCAAAATTTACCGCATCGAAGACTACGGCTTTGGTGGAGAAGTAGAAGAACTAATTTGGGCGGCTTATCGGCAACTTTTTAGCGAACACGTAATTCTCAAATTTTACCGCCAAGTTCACTTAGAATCCCAAGTCAAAAACAAAGCCATTACCGTCCGCGATTTTATCCGGGGATTAGCAAAATCTGAAGCTTTCCAAAATTTGGTAATTCAGAGTAACTCCAACTACAGATTAGTAGAAATTGGACTAAAACGGTTATTGGGTCGCGCACCTTATAACAAAGAAGAAGAAATCGCTTGGTCAATTGTGATTGCTACCAAAGGTTGGGGCGGTTTTGTGGATGCTTTACTAGATTCTGAAGAATATCAAAACAACTTTGGGGAAAATATCGTTCCCTACCAAAGACGACGTTATAAAGATAGACCTTTTAATTTAGTAACACCACGATACAGCGACTACTGGCGCGACCAAATCGAGGATGCTCGTTACAAATGGGGCGACATCAAAAACTTTTTGGATATGGCAAATTCCATTAAGATTAAAACAGTGCCTCACACACCAGTTAGCACTGCCAACATCCAAATTCCTAACACTACCAGAGACACCAAATCAACAGGTATTCCTGTTTCTATTAGTCCTAGTGCTAGTTTTCCCCTGCGCTAAATAGTTTTTTAACTAGCTGGGAAATTTCGGTGATAAAAGTGACAAAGTTTGCATTTTTTTAAGGATTTTAATTTTAGTTATTTCGCTAAGTATTACGACATTTTAAGATGCCAACTTTACCAAAAGGCAGGTTCTTTAAAATGGCAATTCCTTTACTTAAATACAAACCTACAACTCAAAACCAAAGAGTAAACAGCTTCGGTACGGCAGATATTAACGAAGACAATCCTTATATCTACCGAATTGAAAATGCTAATTCTTCCGGCGAACTTGAACAACTAATTTGGGCTGCTTATCGCCAAATCTTCAACGAACAGGAGATTCTCAAATTTAACCGTCAAATTACCCTAGAAACCCAACTCAAAAATAGGTCAATTACGGTTAAAGACTTCATTCGTGGTTTAGTGAAATCAGAGCGATTTTATCAGCTAGTTGTGACACCTAATAACAACTATCGGTTGGTAGAAATGGTTCTGAAAAGAATTTTGGGTCGCTCTCCCTATAATGAGCAAGAAAAAATTGCTTGGTCAATTCAAATTGCTACTTTAGGTTGGGGAAAATTTGTAGATATTCTGATTGATAGTAGCGAGTATGAACAAGCCTTTGGTGAGTATACCGTACCCTATCAACGCAAACGAATGACCACAGACCGACCAATCAGCTTTACTCCCCGCTATGGTGCTGATTATCGTGACCGGGCAGGTATTGTCCAAAAATGGCCGTATATTCGTCAATGGCGTGGAGGTTTCTACCCAGGCTCTGGGCAAAATGTTGATTTGGGGGCATTGTCTGCTGTATTACTGGTAATAACCGCAGGCATTACTTTCTTGTTGATTCTCAATTGGTTAGGAATTAGTGATATCTACTAGCCTTTTGAGGGGAAAATAAGATTGAGAGGAAACAAGGAATAATACAGGGGATTTAGACCTGACCCAAAACTTACCGGGAATAGGGTAAAAATATTCCCTGTTCCCTGTTCCCTGTTCCCTGTTCCCTGATTCATTATCTTTGTTTAATTTGATAATAAAAGGAGAAAAATAATATGGCATTGCCATTACTTCAATACAATCCAAGTAGTCAAAATCACCGGGTGGCCAGCTTTGGTGTTGCTGACCAAAATGAAGATACACCTTATATCTATCGCATTGAAGATGTTAGTTCTTACACTGACATGACAAACATCATTTGGGCTGCTTATCGCCAAGTTTTCAGTGAACATGAAATTCTCAAGTTTAACCGTCAAGGGACTTTAGAATCTCAACTCAAAAACGGTTCTTTGTCAGTTCGTGATTTTATTCGCGGTTTAGCTAAATCTGAAGCTTTCTATCGTTTAGTTGTTTCTGTTAACAACAACTACCGTTTAGTAGACATCACCCTCAAACGCTTATTGGGTCGTTGTGCTTACAATAAAAAGGAAGAAATTGCTTGGTCAATTGTTATTTGTAACAAGGGCTTTGGCGGTTTCGTTGATGCTTTATTAGATAGCGAAGAGTATACCCAAAACTTTGGTGATAATACCGTACCTTACCAACGCAAGCGGTTTGTAGATCGTCCTTTTAACTTGGTAACTCCTCGTTACGGTGCGGACTTCCAAGAAACAGCCGGTACAGTCAAAACCGACTGGCGCTTTACTTTGGAGAATTTCTATACTGCTAAAGCTAAAGCCAAGCGTCTGAAAGCAGGTGATCCCGGCAACTTTGAAGCTATGGCGGCTTCTGTATCTGGTAAAGGTAACTATGCTCAAAAGCTATCTTCTTTTGATATTGATTACCTGAATGCTGTTCCTTACCGTGGCAAACGCTAACGCCGCTAGGCGTTCGTCAAAAGTCAAAAGTCAAAAGTCAAAACGAAGACCGTATAGGCTTTTGGGCGATTTGTAAACCCCAACCCCCTCCAGTATCAAAAGCTTATCCTTTTCTTCCCCCCGCAGCGGGGGGATTGAGAGGGGTGCGATGAGGGGCTAGGATGTACCTTATATGATTGGAAATCGCTGTAAGTTTACCGAAAAATTTTTAATTTATAGGGTGCGTTAGGAAGATAATTCTTGACGCACTCTTAATTTTTTGTGCTGTTGCTCATGGTTTTGTAAAATTTCTTATAACTCAATTAACTTAAAGCCCCAAATTTTCAAAACGGCGATCGCTATTTCTGGATCTATACCATCATAGGCTTCCCATTCAGACTGTGGATCTTTAGGATGCCCTTCACCTACGTAACCTGCAATTTTAATGATGGGAATATTCACTAAGTAATCACGTTCCATACCTTTAGGGAGAGCTAATTTAATTCTGCGACCCACAAACTTAGATGCACTAGATTCAGCTACAGATTCCCGAACTAAACAAATATCACCAGCAGTTCCCCAAGTAGTTTGGTAAATGTGGAGAAACGATATATAACTTTCTGGTTTGATGGATCTTTTGAGAACTTGCATTATCTAATCCTTATCCTTGTTTTCGACAATTTTATCTAAACTCTACCTGCTATATTCCAATTTCCTGCTTTTGACAGAATAAAACAAGGGGTTTGCACCCCTTGAGAGAGTTTAAAAAGTGAACCGTATTAGTGATCTACGCAGGTGTAAACTGTAAAGATACACCGTTCATACAGTAACGGAGACCAGTTGGTTTGGGTCCATCATTAAAAACATGGCCTAAATGTCCACCACAATTACTACAATGGACTTCAGTTCGGGTCATGAAAAATGTTCTATCTGTAGTAGTAGCGATCGCCCCCTCTATGGGCTTAAAAAAGCTTGGCCAGCCAGTACCACTATTAAACTTAGTATCAGCAGTAAACAAAGCCTGTCCACACCCAGCGCAGACATAAGTACCAGGTTCATATTGCTTATCGAGGGGACTGGTATGGGAGGGTTCTGTACCATGTTTCCGCAACACCCGAAACTGTTCTGGTGTGAGGATACTCTTCCACTCTTCCTCTGTTTTTGTCACTGCAAACTCTGTGTTAGAAAGTGCCATAGATTCTGAACTCCAATTGATATAATGGGAAAAAAAGGCTGTACCGACTAATAGGGTACTGATTTGTAAAAAATTGCGTTTGTCCATAATCTATTATTTGCTATTTTTCTCTTCCTTAGCCAAACAACTCCACAAGATTGATAAATTCTCTGACGAGAAATTGATGAAAATCACCTCAAAACATCTTGCTCCCTTGAGAAGAATATGTGATGATTCTATAATCAATTCAAATATACGGTATCTCTATCGGATTATCGGCGTTTATGCAGGAGGTGTATTCATATATGGTGTTGCTGAGTAAAAGTATGATTTTATTATGCTACGGCACGCTGCGCGAACACGCAGAGATGCTCCAGGCGCAGAGAGTAAGAGTTTGAGAGATGGAATTTTCGACTTTCATACCCCAATTCACCAACGCCTCATATATTTGCTAATTAAATGTACAAATTGCACCTATCCCATCACAATTAATCAGTTACCCTGGAGTTGATCTTTACAACGACAAAACTAATGTGCCAACTGTTAGGAATGAACTGCAACGTACCCACAGACATTTGCTTTTCCTTTGAAGGTTTTTCTGCCAGAGGAGGAAAAACAGATGAACATAGTGATGGTTGGGGAATTGCCTTTTTTGAAGGTAAAGGATGTCGGATTTTTTTAGACGCTGAAGCTTCTATCGCGTCACCAATTGCCGATTTTATCCGTCAGTACCCCATTCATTCTACTCATGTGATAGCTCATATCCGCAAAGCCACTCAAGGTAAAATAGCCTTAGAAAACTGTCATCCTTTCCGTCGGGAACTTTGGGGTAGATATTGGGTATTTGCTCATAATGGTAATTTACCAGATTTTAACCCAGAAAATCATGGGGCTTTTCAACCTGTGGGTGCTACCGACAGCGAAAAAGCATTTTGCCTAATTCTTAATACTTTGCGATCGCATTTTCCCCAAGGACAACCATCATTAAAGGAACTCTACCAGACACTACATAAAATCACCAAAGAGATAGCAATTCTTGGATCTTTCAACTATATGTTATCAAATGGTCAGCATTTTTTCACCTATTGCTCAACCAAACTTTGCTACATTATTAGACAAGCACCCTTTGCTGCGGCGCATTTAATTGATGAAGAAATGACTGTAGATTTTAGCGAATTGACTACACCAAGCGATCGCGTTGCTGTCATTGTTACCACACCCCTAACCGATAACGAAGTTTGGACACAAATCCCACCGGGAGAGTTATTAATATTTCAGGATGGATTACCCCTAAAATTTGCCTGATTTTTGACAACTATTTTATTAATAAGAAAGAGCAAAATTCATCATTAAATCCAAAAAAAATCAAAGCTGGTTTCAATTCAGCGAAGGCATTGACTTATGATACATTAAAGTCACGGTCTATAAAATCCTGCATCCCTAAAAAAATTTTATCTTCACCGCGACTTACAGCACTTCCCGATGTTATGAGGCACAAAAACCCCACCCCCGCCAGCGATGAGGGGGCTAATATGTACCTCATAAGAGGGAAAAACCGCTGTCAGAATTGGAAGTCCCTTAGACTTAATCAAGAATTGCTATATTTATCGTCTTCCACCTTGGATTTTGTCAAAAATCGCACCATCAGCAAAGAATTTCTTCTGGACAGCACCCCAACCTCCAATATCGGCTACAGTATAGAGTCGGGCAATATAAGGGAATTTATTTTTTACTTCTTTGGACACAGTAGGATCAACTGGACGAAAACCGACTTTAGCAAACTCACGTTGTGCTGCTGGAGTGAAAAGGAACTTGACAAAAGCTTCAGATACTTCACGATTTCCATGCTTATCAACATTTTTATCCACAACTGCGACAGGTCCTTCTATAGAAATATTGACTGGAGGAACTATGTAAGAAATATCTGTTTTTCCCTGTTGTGCAGCTAAAATGACTTCGTTTTCATAGTTTAGTAATACATCACCCTGACCTTTTTTGTAAAAAGCATCACTAGACTCCCGTGCATCTTTGGGTAATACAACCACATTCTTAAACACATTAGTAACGAATTTCAACGCCTGGGTATCATTTCCGCCATTTTTAACTATAGCACCCCACAAAGCTAGAAAATTCCATTTAGCTCCACCAGATGTCTTGGGGTTTGCGGTAACAATCTTAACGTCAGGTTTCGTTAAATCACTCCAATTCTTGATATTTTTGGGATTACCAGCCCGAGTTTCCAGTGCAACTACCGAACGGGTAACAATTGCGTTATTCGGAGATTCTTTTTCCCAACCTGGTTGAATCAAGCCAGCTTGTTCAATTTTTTTAATGTCTCCAGCCAATGCTAAGGCTACCACATCTGCGGCTAAACCATCAATAACAGCGCGGGTTTGAGAGCCAGAACCACCATAGCTTTCCCGAATTAGAACATCTTGACCTTTTTCTCTTTTCCATTTTGCCACAAAATCGGGAATGATTCTAGCGTAAGCTGCCTTGGTGACTGCGTAAGTAACTAAGGTAAGTTCAACTTTTTTACCACTTTGACTAATGAGTTGTGTTTTCTGGGCTGTACCTGCAAACACAGGTAAAATAGTGCTTATACTTAAACTTGTGGCTAAGAACAGCGTAGGAAAGAATGGCTTTGTTGTTGGCACGAATTTTTTAGTATTGGAAGAATTATCTGTCATGGGATGTCCTTAAACTGGCTTAAAAATAATCTACGGTATCTTTGTCAGGATACAGTATTTAACCTATCGAAAAAGAGCTTACCAGATGTAATAAATAAAATCAATAGTTTTTGCACTTAAAAACAACTATTTTCCTATCGAGTATTGTATGTATTTAATATTGCAAATATTTTTTTAGTAATTTGTTACTTATAAAGCTTATATAGTAAGTTTTTTGATGAACTAAATTCTATTTTTGCTGCAAGTATTTGATTTAGTTTATGTATTACAAATAACTATTTAAGTAAGTATTTATATTTTGCAACCTCTATAAATACAATTGAAAATTGATACTTCTTTATTAGAGGCGTTGTAATTTGTCCTGAAACTGGTAAAATCACCATATTCCCTATCGTCAATATGCTGTTTTAAATGGCAATACCTTGTCCAAATCGAAAAAAGTCTTGATTTGTAGGTTGGATTGAGGTACGTTCACGTATCCCTGACGGGAGGCGTTAGCCATAGTGTGGCGATAGCTTGCGTGGCGACGTAGGAGCCATAGCCATAACCCAACAAATGCGTCGGGTTGCGCTGTCGCTTAACCCGACCTACAAAAAATGGACAAGGTATTGAAATGGCATTGACAATTATGTACTTGTGCGCTGAAGCATAATTGCAAGCTAAGAAATTAGTTATCCGTAGTTTTACAGGAGGAAAAATAATGAATTTGTGGCAACAATTACGGAAAATATTACAACTGAGGTTTAGCCCCAATTCTCTCAAAGGCTTTGTCTCACTTGTTTTAGTAGGAACGGTATTGAGTGTATCTCTTGCTGCTTGTTCTGGGACAAACATCAGTAATGATACGGCTAAAAGCCAGAATGTAGAACTAACCCTTGTATCTTTTGCTGTCACTAAAGCTGCTCACGCTGCCATTATTCCCAAATTTGTGGAAAAATGGCAAAAGGAACATAACCAAACTGTAGTTTTCAAACAAAGCTATGGCGGGTCTGGTTCACAAACTCGTGCTGTAGTTGATGGTTTAGAAGCGGATGTTGTTCACCTAGCACTAGCTTTAGATACGCAAAAAATTGAGAAGGCGGGATTAATTCAAGCTGGGTGGGAGAAAAAATTTCCTAATAATGCTATTGTTTCTAAATCTGTCGCTGCTTTAGTAACTCGTGAAGGCAACCCTAAAGGTATTAAGAATTGGGCTGATTTAGCGAAAGATAATGTTAAACTAATTACCGCAGATCCCAAAACTTCTGGGGTAGCGCGGTGGAATTTTCTCGCACTTTGGAATTCGGTCATTAAAACTGGTGGAGATGAAACAAAAGCCATTGAGTTTGTGACTAAGGTTTATAAAAATGTCCCTGTATTAACTAAAGATGCTCGTGAAGCTACAGACGCATTTTTTAAACAAGGCCAAGGTGATGCTTTGATCAATTATGAAAATGAAATTGTTTTGGCCAAAGACAAGGGTGAAAAAACCAATTATATTCTTCCTGATGTGAATATCTCAATTGATAATCCTATTGCTGTTGTTGATAAAAATGTTGATAAACATGGTAATCGGGAGGTGGCGGAAGCTTTTGTTAAATACTTATTCACTCCAGAAGCGCAACAGGAATTTGCGAAAGTAGGATTTCGCCCTGTTGATGAAACAGTAGCTAAGAGTAAAGAGTTTGCTGACAAATATCCCCAAATCAAAACTTTAGGTACAGTTCAAGAATTAGGCGGTTGGGATGCTGTTCAGAAAAAGTTCTTTGCTGAAGGGGCAATTTTTGACCAAATTCAAGCTAAAAATAAGCGGTAATTGACAAGCCCCTGAATTTTCTAAAAAACAACTAACAACTGATTAAATTATGGCTGTATCTTCTCTTGTACAAACTAACATTAAACCTCCAATTTGGAAGGTGTTTCTAGATAATTTGCTTCATCTTCCTTGGACCTGGCGGATTACTTTAGGATATCTAACTGTAATGTTATTTATTCCGATTATGGCCATGTTTCTCAAGGCTAGTACGGAATCTCCAGAGAAGTTTTGGGAAATTGCGACTAATGATTTAGCGTTGGCGACTTATAACGTCACTTTTGTTACATCTTTATTTGCAGCTTTGCTGAATGGTGTGTTTGGAACTTTGATTGCTTGGGTATTGGTGCGTTACGATTTTCCTTTGAAACGGATTATTGATGCGACTGTAGATTTACCATTTGCTTTGCCAACATCAGTAGCAGGTTTAACACTGGCAACAGTTTATAGTGATAATGGTTGGCTGGGTTCATTGTTAGCACCAATGGGGATTAAGGTATCCTTTACTCGGTTGGGAGTTGGGGTAGCAATGATATTTATATCTTTACCTTTTGTGGTGAGAACTGTCCAACCGGTACTGCAAGAAATGGAATCGGAAATTGAAGAGGCTGCTTGGAGTTTGGGTGCTTCCGAATGGCAAACTTTTTGGAAAGTGATTTTACCGCCTTTATTTCCGACAATTTTAACTGGTGTGGCTTTGGGTTTTTCCCGCGCTGTGGGAGAGTATGGTTCAACAGTAATTATTTCTTCTAATACACCATATAAAGATTTGATTGCACCTGTGTTAATTTTCCAACGGTTGGAACAATATGACTATTCCGGTGCAACTGTAATTGGTGTGGTTTTATTAGGAATTTCTTTGGTGATGTTGTTAGCAATTAATTTCTTACAAGCTTGGGCGAGAAGATATGACAATAGATAAAGTTAAAAGACAAAAAAAACAAAGTTGGGTGCCGGCGGTTTTAATTGGGATTGCGATCGCCTACCTGTTTCTGGTTCAATATATTCCAGCTATTAATGTTTTTTTTGAAGCTTTCAAAAAGGGATCTGGACCATTTTTATCCAACCTGGCAAAACCGGAATTTCTCCATGCAGCTTGGTTAACTCTATTACTAGCTGCGATTTCCATACCTGTGAATGCTGTATTTGGTTTATGTGCGGCTTGGGCGATCGCTCGACATAAATTCCCTGGACGCGCTATAGTTCTCAGTATCATTGATTTACCCTTTTCCATCTCCCCAGTCGTCGCCGGGTTAATGATAGTCCTACTATACGGCAGACAGGGCTGGTTTGGTCCTTGGCTACAAGCACATAATATCCAAATTATCTTTGCTTTTCCAGGAATGGTAATGGCTACCGCCTTTGTGAGTATGCCTTTTGTCGCCAGAGAAGTAATTCCTATCTTAGAAGAATTTGGCAAAGATCAAGAAGAAGCCGCCAGAACATTAGGTGCAAACGATTGGCAAACTTTCTGGCGAGTAACTTTACCGAGTATTCGCTGGGGTTTACTCTACGGTTTAATCTTAACAAATGCCAGAGCAATGGGTGAATTTGGCGCAGTTTCTGTGGTATCTGGTAACATTGCTAATACAACCCAGAGTTTACCCTTATTCGTAGAAGATGCTTACAAACAATATGAAACTGAAGCTGCTTTTTCTGCTGCTGTATTGTTAGCATTCCTCGCAGTAATCACCTTGATACTCAAGGAAATCCTAGAACGAAAAACCCAAATTAAAGAAGTTGAATAATGGGTAATGGGTAATGGGTAATTTTTAGACAGATATAAAATTACATCTTAGGAGTTGTTATGAGCAGTGAAAATACCCTGATAAACAAGCGAATTCGCGTCAGAATCACTCAAGATCATCATCAAGAACCAGTCATTTCTCGCCTAGTTTCCGAATCTGGCTTAACAGTAAATATCAAAGCTGCAATTCTCGGACAAAATGCTGTAGGTGATGGTTGGTTTGACTTAGATATACAAGGAACAGAAACACAAATTCAAAATGGGTTAAATTATTTGCAAGAATTGAAATTACAAGTTTGGGATGAAAATAGTATTAGTGATTGGTGAAAACTATACAGCATATTTCAATTAAATGAAGTACACCCCCAGTGCGTGGGTGAGTTGTTTCTGTACTATGACTTACGCAAGTGTCACACAAAAAATCTATTGTAGGGTGCATCAGATATCAAAAATCCGTTTCTTTGATAGATTTTTGCGTTGTGATGTACTTTACCAATGTGCTAGTTGCGTAAGTCCTGTATACCTTGCGAACCCGATTTTTTCTGTAAATTGCCTTAACGGGTGACAAGGTGACTAAACAGCTTGTTTCATAAGGGATAGAGCCTGAAAGCCACGTTGAAAAAAGAGGTGCTTATGAGGCTTGAGCTTGATTAAGTTTAGAGCTAAATCAGCCCATAATTCCATGCCATAAATCCATAGTTGTCCGTAGAGAGAAAAGCTAAAATCACTCTGACGTGGATACTTGTCCTGATGTTGTTGAATACGTCCAGCATAAGTCTCTATACCTAATTTTTTCATCCGTTGACCGTGCATAGTCGCTAAACTATAAGCAATGACAATCAATAAAACTAAGGCTAAAAAACGAGTTTCATTTACTTTAGTATCCTCTAGGTTATAACCACCAGTTTTACAATCTTTGAAGAATTGTTCAATTCCCCATCGACATCTATAGAGGCATAAAGTTTGTTTCAGATTTGGCAAATTTGTCAAGATATACCAAGGTTCTTTTGGTCTTTTGTTACGATATTTTCTCTTCCAATAAACAGCAATATTAAATAAGCCTAATTCATCCCCTTTACCACATTTAACTTTCTCATAAAACTTCGACATTCCTGGCTTAAATCCTTGGTTTTTAAGCACTTGATATTCTTGTTCAGGTTTTTCTTGAAAATAAAGGTTTTTCTCCTGACTTATAGCAAGGTAAACTCCTTGCTCATCAAGCCATTTAGCCAGTTTTGGACTATGAAATTCTCTGTCTGCTAACACCACAATTCGACATTTTTTTAACAACTTTATTGCCGTCTTGATCAATCTTTTCTGTGTTTGTAAATTACTATTTCCGACATGATTTAATGTTTCCCAATATAGTGGGAGGGCATGAGTACCCTATACCAATGTCACCATAAATATATTCCGTCCAATCCAAAAGAGTTCTATCCATTGCCACATTGCCACCATCCAATAACCATATTTTTGATATTGTTTTTTCTGAAAATAACGCCGCTGTTCTCGATTCAATTGTTTTGGTGTTAACGATTGTCTAATCCAATATTTTATCAATGGAAACCATAATAATTTTACGCAGAGTTTACCTATTCCTAAAAATCTTTGTAGATTACGTTTCCTGCTTTCATATTTAATTGGTTGGGGAAACAAGCTGGCCAATTTTGACAGTTTTATCTGGCGATGAGCCTGTATCAATAACAACAATATTTCTAGTGTCAAATACTGCTGTTCACTCAAATGCTTTCGGAAAATTGTTTGATATGATTCTGGTAACATTTTTTTATCTTGGGGGCTTCCTTACCCCTATTTTTTTACTCCCTTATTTTCTCAAATTATTGCCACATCTCATCTTCAACCGCCTTGTCACCCGTTAAGGTAAATTGCTTATATTAAGCTATAGCACTATCCAATACACGCAAATTACTAGTATAAGAAAACTCAGTATTTGCATTTATAACTTTTTATATCAAATAAGTGTTTGTAGTATTTAACTAAATTATCAAATATGATATTCTCAATTTTTAATAGCACTTACGTAAGTGTCACACTAAAAATCTGTTGTATTGTAGGGTGCGTCAGACTGTATAAATCCTGCAAATAAACAGATTGTTGATATCTGGCACACCCTACTAATGTGCCAGTTGCGTAAGTCCTGATTTGGTACTATCAATTAGTTCACAGGTAAGTAAAATGAGCCAAACATCAATTGTTAAAGTTAACCCCAACGAGGACATACTCGAATTAGTAATCAAAACGGATGGGAAACAGGAAACCTATTCACTTTTGACAAGACCTAGCGATACATCTGTATTAGTTGTTCAGTCCGAGAAAGAAATTTTGCAGACTTTATCAATTGAAAAAGTTGTATTGAACTTAAAAAATACTGGTGATTTGATGTACCTGGCATTCAATGCCCTGTCAGGAGTACCAAAGATCCAGGTCAAGATGTCTGACCTACAGCGAGGATTCTATGAAGCTTGTACAGTTTGTATCACTACAGTACAAGGCTTTGTAACAAAGTCCAATGATGTCATAGATCTAATATTTCAGGCCTATAGCTTTTTGTATCAACTGGAAGAAGAAGCAGCTATAGACATGATCTCACAATGTGGAGAGATGGCAAAAGAAATGGCCGCAGATGCGAGAGCCTTAGCAAATCGGTTCAAGAAAATTATGGCGGACTGTACGGTTGTGCATAATGAGTCCCTAGAACTAAGAAATCTTAAGAATGAAGACCGGGAAAAGTTAAAGCAAGGTTTAGCTGAACTAGCGGCACTTCAAAAAAATGCTGATACTCTTCAAGAACAAATTAAAGATTCACTAGAAAAAATAAATCAAGAATACGAAGAAGCAAAACAGATAGAGGCTAAAGAGTCGCAAAGAGCTTTTGATCTCGGACTCGCCTCTACAATTATGGGAGGTCTGGGTGCAGCAGTCGGTGGAGCAGTTCAAATTTTTGCTACTGTGAAGACTGGGGGATTAGCTGGAGCTATAGGATCTGCAACTACTTCAGGAGGTAATACCCAAACTTCAACGAGTAACCAGACAGTAAATAAAGTAGAATCATCTATCGGCGAATTAGAGAAAGCAACGAAAGAGGAGCTTGCTGTTCAGAAACAAAAACTTAAAGTTGAGGAAGAAATTACAGAGTGTAACAAAAATATTAAAGACCTGCCTGATGGGGCTGGAAAAGAAGCTGAAAAACAAAAACTGCAACAAAAAACTCAAGAAAGAGAGAAATTAGCACGGGACTTAGAAAAAGCAAAACTAGCTCTCGAAGCTGTGCAACAGGCCGCCGACCGGATGTCACAGGACTTAAAACAAATGTCAAGTAACTCACAGTCTGCTCTAGAACGTGCATCAGTACATAAGATGAATTTGTTCAATGCCCGGAATAAACTTGCCGAAGACAGCCGTAAAACTATGGCAAAACTGGCAGAATATGCAGTACGAGTCTCAAATACCAAAATTGACATTGACAATACAGCTATGGCTATTGAAAGTCTGGAATGTGCTGTTCGCGCTCTCGCCCAGGCTCACGTTGCATTGAATGAGACAGCATTATTTTGGGATTCAATGGCTAATTTCTGTGAAAGACTCCAGTCTCCACAGGCTCAAAAAGCCCTGCAAAGTTCTATGAAAATCAAATCTCCAGAGAGTCGGCGGAACGCGTACTCTAAACCAGCTTTCATGGGATCAGCCCTGGATCTACTATGTAGATGGGTAGCCTTAAATAGCGTATCTGTTAAATATTTGAAGGTATCCAACGAAGTGTTTCAAAAAGTTGGATCTAATATTGCATCAGCACCTTCAATTGCAGCTGGTCAAAAAGCTGCACCTGTCTTAGCTCAATCTATTCTGACAAATCTTAGTGCAGAAATCCAATTTTTAGAGGTTCAAGCAACACCTGTACCTCGACAGTAAAGGTTGAAATATTGGTGTCAGGATTTATCGCTCTCTGCGCCCCTTGTGAACTTGTGAACTGATATCCAACTGAGATTTTAAATATTCATGGGTGTTGTGAATTAAAGCCTCACAACACCTGCTCTCTCTTGGAAATTTATTACTGCTTTTTCTTCCTGCTTTTTGTTACCTATGCTTGGCATTAGGACAACTACTACCTCAAACTCAAAATTTTCATCAATACATCAATAAGGTAGCTAAAATGAGCGATATTGTCACAAGACTAAAACAAGATAATCTGGGAATCTGGGTAGAACCTTATATAACCAATCAGGACAATACAAAGATCATCATTCCTCAGACCATTGATAGTAAGTTGGTGCATGATTCTAGGAAGCAAATTCTTGGAGTCTTACCAATGGACTCCTTAGTGCGAAACTTAGAAAATGCTGGTGATTTAGTGTTTTTGGCCTTCAATGCCGCCGCTGGGACAGAGATTCAATCCGGGGTAGCTGGAATCCAATTTTCACTCCATAAGATTTCTGGCCAATGTGTTAATACATTTGACATCTATATTAGTCAGTGCCAAGAAATTATGATCGCTCTAATCAAAATATACAAATATCTCTTGGCTGGTAAAGAGGCTTTAGCGGCCATTCAATTAGGTTATTGTGCAAAGATCGCAAACCAAATGGGTATTTATGCCAAAAATTTAGGCGAGAGTTTTGAGAACCTTTATACTCAGTCCTATGATGTGAGTAAAAATTCATTAAATTTACGGAATCTTAGTAACTCTGAGAAAGCCAATCTAACTAAAGAATTGAGTGAATTTAATGCACTTCGGACAAACGCGAAAACAGATCAAGAGAAACTTTTACGAGATATTGATCAGCTGATGATAGACCATTGCGATGCCCTCTCAAAAATAGAACAGTCTGCTGGAGGAGGATTTAGCGGTTTTGTCGCAGGTTTTTTAGGCTTTTTCGGAGTTCAAGTACACGACCCAAGAAATGAACTTAGAGACCAAGAAAATGCTCAATTTTCCCGTCAAATGAACCGTCTTCAGCAACAAAAAATTGAAAATCTCATACAGATTAGCAGATATGCAGGACGAATTTCTAGTCTAGACAGTGGTATTTCTGATGCTGCTAAATCTGTTGAGAGTTTCCAGAATGTATATAAAGCACTCTCTACAATCGAGGTTTCATTGAAGGAAGAAACAGTTTTTTGGTCTTCTATGGAGAAGTACTGCAATAACCTGAAAAATTTCAAAAATCTTCAACCTCAAGCAACCCTATCTTTAGAGAAAAACATGGCAAGATACTCCAGTCAACTATTTATTAATATGTTCTTGCGTAGCTTATCTCAATGGATGGCTATCTATGGAATATCTAAAGAAGGTTTGGTTGCAGCCAGAACTATGGAAAATCAAGTAGCAACCAATATACAGACACAACCTTCAATCGAAAATGCCAAAAAACTAACACCTGAGTTAGCTAAAAAGCTGTTTGGTTCTGTAAATATGCAAATAGAAGCTTTAGAAGCTGCCAAGCAGGTGGGCTAAGGTTGACAAAAAGCCGATTGGACATAGATGAACAAATTCCTAGTGAATTAAAAAACAACGAAATTAATTCCTGGATAACTATAAATACCGGAGGATGCCAATGAAATTTTTGACTAATAAAAGCCTACTAAGTAAAGCTAAGTCTATGTGGAAAACAATAGTAGTTTTGATTCTGTCCGTACTGTTGTTTAACCCCACACCTGCTTTAGCCTTTAATCTTAATAATTTTGTAAATTCTATTAAGTCAGGCGACTTAAATCAAACTGTTAATGAACTTCAGAAAGTTGATTTGAATAAAATTGACTTGAATAAAGTTGACTTAAAACAAGTTGTTAATGTCGTTAATGATATTAGGAACACAGTTAATCCCCCTGCAAATGTAGCTCCATCTCTTGACTATAACAAAGAGCTACAATCATACCTATCTAAGCTTAAAGTAGATTTCAATCGCATACTTGACTCAATTCGCAAACTTTCCAGTTTACCTGAGAAAGAAGGTCAAGAAAGTCTGGCAGCGATAGAAAGTCAACTACAGGAACTTCAAAACGATTCAAGTAGCCGTGCCAAACAGTTTGATACTTGGAGTAGTGAACAAGAGAAGGCATCTAAAAAAATCCTGAATGATATCAACAATATGTATCAGGAGCAAGAAACTCTGAAAAAACAAGTGAAGGAGTATGAAGCAGAAATACCCCTGTTAGAAGAAGAAGCAGCACAAGCAGACAAGCAGTTTTTTCAAAATTTGATCGGTAATTTGGACGGTACAGGAACAATATACGTCGATCGCGATCTGTTGAATAAAGCTAGTGCAAAATCAGAGGAACTTGATAACAAGAAAAGATATCTTGCTTCGATACCGTCCCGTATCGAGACATTAAAAAGAAATCAAACAAAGTTAGAGAATGATAACAAGAAAATCGGTGAGGCAGTAGTTCTAGCCAATAAAATGTCTTCATTCTGTAATAAATCTGAAAAGAAAATTGACTTAGCAAAAGAAAAACTTGGGATCGTTAAAGCCTATGCGGATGTAGTTCCTTCTTTCAACGACTCCGATATCTTAGGTGAGATCAGCGAACTAGATGAAATGTTGGCGAAATTAACTGATGAACTTTCTAATGTCAGTTAGAAAAACAATTCAGTAATAGTAATCGGCGCATACTGACTAAGATTCACAAAATTACCGATCAATATAGCTGAGGAAATAGTTAGCAATAAATGTCTTTTGTTACTATCTATTTCCTCATTTTAGTGATGTACACTAAAAAACACTGGAGTATAAACATGAGATTATTTACTAATAAAAGCCTACTAAGTAAAGCTAAGTTTATGTGGAAAACATTAGTAGTTTTGCTTCTCTCTGCACTGCTCTTTTTGCCAACACCAGTATTGGCATTGAACTATAATGGCACAGTGCAGTCTTATGTATCTAACGCTAAGGTAGAGTTAGATGGCGTACTGACAGCGATTAAAAAACTTCCCAATCTGTCTTATGAAAACGGCAAAACCACACTGGCAGAGATAGATAGTAAATTACAAAAAATTAAAACCGATGCCGGGAAAAATACCGCAGATTTTCAGAAATTAAGCAATGAAGTCGAGAAAGAATATGTCTATCTTCTTGATAACATCAACAAGGTATATTCAAAGCAAGAATATCTCAAGAAGCAGGCTAGAGACAAGCGTCGGGAAGCATTGATACAATTTGGACTACCGCAACAGTTTTGGAACATGGTTGACCTTGATAAACCAGGTTCACTTGCATTCGTACTTGGAGTTTCAGAGGGGGTTTCAGAGTCTGATCCTGCATTCTTGATACAGAAAGAATTGAATCAACTTGAGTCTAGTCTGAGAACTGTAAAAGAGAATCAAACAAAGTTAGAGGGCGATAAGGATAGACTTGCTAATGCAATATTAGTAGCCAATAAACTGTCCAAGTTTTCTGATAACCTAGAAAAACGAGTCAACGGAGCAAGAGAAAAATTCAGTAACGTCAAAGATTATGCGGATGTACTTCAGTCTTTTAGTGACCCTGACATCTTAAATGAGATTAGCGAACTCAATCAAATGGTGGCAAATTTAACTAAGGATATATAGAATATATAGAAGATTCAATTAGCTATACCATTTAGTTTTGGGTAAGTTTTATAGAGCGGTTAATCTTCAGAACAGGGAAAAGTGAATTAACTTGGCAAAAGAATAAGTCTCAACCCTTCAACACTATTGCCAATTTTCCTAAATATGTCTGAAACCCAATAAAATCGTGACGATATCAATAGGGTTTCAGGGTTTTGGCAATAGTATTGAACCCTTGATATACTGTTAATTAATTTGCACAAACATTTCTGGTTGAGGGTTAATACAATGGTACTCAAAGCCCCGTCCATCAAAGCTAAAACAACCATCACCTGGGAACCTCTACCAGCTAATTTTATATTACCAGATGATCCTGTGGAAAATATTCAACAGCCCGCCCTCGCAGCGGCTTTAACCGATGCTTTGGGAGCTTCAGGATATATCCAGCCAGAAATGCTAATTGGCTCGAATTTGGGGCTGGTAGCAACAGTTAATAAAAAAATTGTCGTCAAAGCTCCAGACTGGTTTTATGTTCCTCAAGTACATTCCGTACCAGAGGGGGTAATTCGTCGTAGTTATACCCCTAATACAGATGGTGCAGCAGTCATAATTGTGATGGAATTTCTCTCAGAAGCAGAGGGAGGAGAACTATCCATTAGGTCAACCCCTCCCTATGGTAAACTCCATTTTTACGAGCAAGTTCTGCAAGTACCCACTTATGTGACTTATGACCCCTATGATCCTAGTCTAGAAGTCCGTTATTTGCAAGATGGCAGATATATTTTACATCCAGTAGATACCCAGGGACGGGTGTGGATTCCACAATTGGAATTATATCTGGGAATTTGGTCTGGGGAAAGGTTGGGACAAACCATGAACTGGCTGCGTTGGTGGGATAAATCAGGTAATTTACTGCTATGGAGTTCAGAACAAGCAGAACAAGAACGCCAAAAAGCGGAGGAGGAAAGACAAAGAGCAGATAGAGAACATCAAAGAGCAGAAAGACTAGCTGCTAAATTGCGGGAATTGGGAATTGAGCCAGAACCGTAAAACCGTAGCACCGTAGCGATAGCTTGCGTGGCGACGTGGGAGCCATAGCCATAACCCAACAAATGTGTCGGGTTGCGCTGTTGCTTAACCCGACCTACAAAAAATGGACAAGGTATTGAATAAATATAAAAGATAAAAAACTGACAGCATAATTTATAACCTTATGAATAAATCACATCGTCCCCCAATTCTCAAACCTGATGAAACATACACATTTCGTAAGTATTTTGAGTTAAGGTTTGCACCTGCGGATATTTTACAAGAACTAGGAGTTAGTTTAACTAGAGGAACAATTAATTTTCCAATAAATAATAATCAAATATCCCGATTAGTTAATCTCAAAGAACGATTATAAGAAGCAATTCAAAGAGTTAGTTTGACAAGCGAAGCTGCAAGAAGAGAAGTTTTAATTGCGCCAATTCTCTTAGAAGTTGCACATATTACTGAATCTAAAATTAATATTGAATATCCCATTGAAATAAATCAATTTTTGCGAGGTGATTTAGATTATTACTTGCAATCTCAACATCAGGTTTTAGTTATAGAGGCAAAACACGCAGATTTAACACGAGGATTTACTCAACTTGCAGTTGAATTAAG
>NZ_VILC01000010.1:41949-92022 GCF_009712065.1 Aphanizomenon sp. UHCC 0183
TTTTTGGCTTGAGATTTTTACACTAATAGATTTTCTATACCTGTTGTTGTTCCTATGGTGGAAACTTGGATAACGCGGAGCGTGGCGTTAGCCATAATTACCGATTGTGATACTGAGGGGTGCGGAATGTGGGTTAGATGTAATATTTACCAAGAGATAAAGTTTGAATAAAAGTACGAGATTCAGGTACATTCTGAAAAATTTTGCCTATACTTTCTGCGTTGATAAAATCTAATGCTTTCTTCTTAAAGTCTTCATCACTAAGAGTTTTAAGTTCTTTAGTACCATAAAGTAAGGTTTTTAATTCTCCTGGTTTCTTACCATAAGCATCCTTAATTAATTTTTTGGGGTCTATTTTAGCAGCAGCTATAAATATTTCAGTTGAGGGAAACGTGACGACTGGAATTACTACAGGCAAATATTCGTGTGTATAACCGTCTCTTGCCTTGGCTCGATAAAATTCTTCTATACTTCCTACTAATATCTTAGATATACTGAATCTCCAGTCTTTAAAGTAGTCATCAGGAGCGGAAAGCGTCTGTTCAGTATCAGCAGTGAGCAATAAAATATCTCGGTTACAAATTGCTCCTATTTCCTTTTCAAACTCTGTAAAAGCTGTATAAAGAGTGTTTGTAACTGATTTTCTGAATTGTGAAGCTTGTTCACCTGTTAGATAGCAACCACTATTAATTTTATTTACCTCTTTACAATATCTTTCTACGGCATCATGAATGTTTTGCCGACTTAACTCAATATAATTAAGAGTTACATTATTTTCATCCCCATCAGATAAAATACACTCAGAGATTTTTTTAAAAATTGCCCTGTCAGTAGCACCATCTCCAACAATTGCTATGTTTCTCTCTAGCATTAGATTTTACCTGATTACCCAATTGTCCCTGAATACCAAAGTTCTGCCAACTGATACTTTGGTATCTCAACTATCTTTTTACCTGTAGTTTCATCATCTACTATATCACCTTCTACAGTACCTATACCTACAAGGGTTTCTAGAGATGTATTGAGATTTCTGACATCACTAGTTCTATTACGTTTTTCTAAGCGAACAGTATAAACATGATCTAAATGATCATGGAACTCACGTAAAACAGATGGACTATGAGATGTAATGATAAACTGAGATGTGAATCCCTCTGAAGTTGGAGATGTCATTTGCCAAATCCAACGCATTAGTTCTTGAATATTACCAGGATTTACACCATTTTCAATCTCTTCTAAAAGTATCAAAGTTGGTGGTCTATGAAGAGAAGCAAGAAGACTAATAGCTGCTGCTTTCATAAATCCATCTGAAACTGAATCTGGTGGAAATTCTTCGACAATTCCTTTTCTTCCTAAATCAAATTCCCAAACTAGTTTGGAAATATTATCATTATAGCGAACACCTTGAAAGTTATTTTCAAATCGTCTCATTAAAGCCGTAAATCTTGTAAATGTCCGTTCTTCTTTTTCTTTGATATATTTAATAACTGCTTGTAAACCGCGACCTGTATTACCTAATTCAGAAGGAATTTTAATAAAATCACTCTTTCCTATTTCATCGTGAAAATCATCAAGATTACGAATTTGATCATCTTTAACTAAACCTTTAAGAAAATCAGGTTGGAAGTGATAACTATATGTGTTTGCAAAATCCCCAAAAAAGTCTCTACATAATTTTTTTTCTGCTGCTTGTAGAGATGTATTATCTTCAATATCTTGTCTCAATGTCATTAAATTAGTTTGCTTATTATATCCACTGGTAATTATGTTTTCACCTGCACTATCTAGTTTTATACTTATCTTCTCTTTGCAAATAGCTGATTTTGGAAAATCTTTATTGTCAGATAACTCTATTTCATAAATAATACTTCCACTAGAGTTATTCCAAGCTATTTTAAATCCCATTGGTTCACCATCAGCTAGTCTATAGCGATGAGGATATAAGTCTCTGTGAACATTAACCCATTTTTCAGTATTTCCAGGACGACCTATTCTGACAAGTCTACAGAAATGTTGTATACCTGCTAAAAGATTAGACTTGCCCGAATTATTATTACCAATGAGTAAGGTGACTGGATGAAGGTCTATAGTAGTTAGCTTATGGGTTTTAAAGTTTTTAAGTGTAACTTGCGTAAACATAAGTTTTTTCTAGTAATGACTATCATTTTAGATTGTTACTATTAATAATACACCTGCTTGGCTACTAAAGAAAAGATGATAGATCCTTTTTCAAGAAGAATCTAATTATTTTATAGCGGTAAGTAATTGGACAAAAATATTTACAGTCATTGCGAGCGAAGCGAAGCAATCACAACCCTTGGAATTGCTTCATTTCACTTCGTTCCATATGGCTAACGCCACGCTGCGCCAACGCAATGACATTGTGTAATTAATTCTGTCTCACTACTTATCAATCCTGTAATTTAGGTTTTCGGTTTAAAAGTCGAAGCAACATGAAGTTCCTTCAATTGTTTTGCGTCTACATTTGCAGGAGCATCTGTTAACAAACAACGAGCTTGTTGAGTCTTAGGAAAAGCAATCACATCACGAATTGATTCCTCTCCAGATAACAACATTACCAAACGATCTACACCGTAAGCAATACCACCATGGGGAGGAGTGCCATATTCAAAAGCTTCTAACAAAAAGCCGAATTTACTTTGTGCTTCTTCCGTTGATAAACCAATAGCTGAAAACACCTGTTCTTGAACTTCTCGCTGATAAATTCGCAAACTTCCCCCACCAACTTCAAAGCCATTTAATACTAGATCATAAGCTTGAGCGCGGGCGGTTTTCAAATCGCTGATATCATCAGGATGAGGGGCTGTAAAAGGGTGATGTAATGCTTCTAAACGGTTTTCATCTGCATTCCATTCAAACATGGGAAATTCTGTCACCCACAGGAAGTTAATCTTATCTTTTTCAATTAACTTAAATTCCTTAGCCACAAATTGGCGAATTCTGTCCAAAGTTTTATTAACAGTGGACCTATCAGCTGCCGCAAATAATAACAAATGTCCAGCTTTTGCACCTGTTCTTGTTAATATTTCTTGCTTTTGTTCCGGTGTCAAATTATCTTTAATTGCGCCAATGGTGTCAATTTCGCCATTTTCTCGAACGCGAATATAAGCTAATCCTTTCGCACCTGCTTCTGCGGCTTCTCGGAAAATATCCCCACCTGGTTTAATGCGAACATTAGAAATGGCATCGTTACCGTTAGGAATGGGGAGAATTTTGACGATACCACCGTTAGCAACAGCTTCTCGAAAAACTTTAAAACCGGAATCTTTTAAAATGTCGGAAACATCAACTAATTCTAAACCATAGCGGGTGTCTGGTTTATCACTTCCGTAACGATTCATAGCTTCCGCGTAGGGAAGCCGAGGAAAAGGACGAGGTAAATCAATTCCTTTAACGGTTTTAAAAATATGACAAACTAACTTTTCATTGAGTTCAATAATTTCATCTTCAGACATGAAACTCATTTCCATGTCTAATTGGGTAAACTCTGGTTGTCTGTCAGCGCGTAAATCTTCATCCCGGAAACATCGCGCTACTTGATAGTATCTATCCATTCCCGATACCATCAATAATTGTTTGAATAGTTGCGGTGATTGCGGTAAAGCAAACCATTCACCTTCATTCACACGACTGGGAAGAATGTAATCTCGCGCCCCTTCGGGAGTAGAACGGGTAAGAATGGGGGTTTCAATTTCGATAAACCCTTCTAAGTCTTCCAGGTAGCGCCGCATGGCTTTGATGACTTGGTGACGCAATTGCATATTTTGCGCCATGCGTTCCCGTCGTAAGTCCAAATAACGATATTTTAACCGCAAATCTTCCCTGACTGTTTCCGTGTCTGCGGTGGAAACTTGGAAAGGTAACTGTTTACGGACGGCGTTGAGGAGTTCTATTTTATCAGCATAGATTTCGACTTCGCCTGTGGGTAGCCGGGGATTTAGAGATTCTGGGGGACGTTGGGTAACTCTACCGGTGATTGCCACAACGTATTCATTGCGGAGTGTGTTAGCTTGTTCGTAGGAGTCTGGGGTGCGCTGGGGGTCGCTGACGATTTGGACAATACCAGAGCGATCGCGCAAATCTAAGAATATCACACCACCGTGATCGCGGCGACGGTCTACCCATCCGTAAAAGGTAACAGTTTCACCAATATGTTCTTTTCGGAGTTCGCCGCAATAGTGAGTTCGCATAATTGTTAGTTCTTTGGTTCCGGGCTAGGTTGGGTAAATGTCAAGGCTTTCCCATTATCTAGCATCAATTGTCATTGTAGTAGTTTTAGTTCTGGAAAAATCAGTTATTTTAGCTTTGGCTTCAGGACGTTGGGTTACTCTACCGGTGATTGCTACAACGTATTTATTTCGGAACTTGTGTGTAACCGTAGATCAGAGACGGGGGAAGTGATCAGGGCGATTTCCTTTCTACAGGTTAAAAAATTTATTGACACCCGCTAATTAAATATGTATACTCAAAGTATATACATTGACCTAAGTTGTGAAGAGTGTTTGACTGGAGAAAACCTCAAGTTTAGTCCTGTAGATTTCTAACAAAATATTGGGAGATAACTATGACAACAGTTGTGGCAAAATGGGGAAACAGTTTAGCGATTCGGATTCCCAGATCCGTAGCTGAACAAGCGCAAGTAACGGAAGGGATAGCGATAAATTTTAGTGTGGAAGGTAACAGGATTGTGATTACACCACAAAAAAGAAAAAAATATACCCTGGATGAGTTGCTTGAAGGTATGACTCCTGATAAATTTCATCCTGAATTTGAAACTGGAAACGCTGTGGGGAATGAAGATTGGTAGTTAATTCTTATTTTCCCAATCGAGGAGATATTGTTAAATTAGAATTTGGGAACACACAAAGATTTACTGCTGATTCGATTAAGCGTGCATTTTCCCTGCAAGCGTCAGGAATGTCTTTTGATGATATTGCTAAGACATTAAATAACGAATTACAACAACTTGGGCGTGAACAAATCGGCTATCGTCCTGTTCTTGTTATATCTCCAATTAAATATAATCGAATGGCTTCTTTAGTTCTAGTGTGTCCTATAACTAGCAATCCAAAAGGGCTGAGTTTTGAAGTTCCACTTGTTGAGGGAATGAAAACAAAAGGAGTTGTGTTAGCTGACCAAATTAAAACACTAGATTGGAGAGCTAGAAAGGTAAAATTTGTTGAGAGTGTTACCCAAGATTTAATAGAAGAAGTACAAGCGAAACTTGAAACATTAATTTTATAAATCGCGCCTACGCGGACTCACGGAATTTAACCCACGAAGGTGGGTTTCGTCTGTGTAGCTGCGGTTTCTAACCGCCATTTTAACAGATATAATGGAAAGTATTAAGTAGGTTAGCATTCAAAATCGTCGTTATGGCAAGGCAAGAGGCAAAAGGCAAGAGGCAAGAGTGAAGAGGGTTTGGGCGATTTTACTTTTCTTTACACAGATTGGTTTTATTGTGTTCACCTACTTATTCAAGATTATTCAAGAGGTATGAATCATGACTGCTGTAACTTTACAAATACCACAATCATTAAAATTCACAGATGATGAATTTGTGGAAATAGTCGCTGCTAATAAAGATTTGCGTTTAGAATTATCACATCAAGGAGAATTAACTATTATGTCACCAACTGGAGGAGAAACAGGAAATCGTAATTTTGAAATGTGTCTTGATTTAGGGTATTGGAATCGCCAAAATAATTTAGGAAAAGCTTTCGATTCTTCCACAGGTTTTAAATTACCTAATGGTGCTACCCGTTCCCCAGATGTGTCTTGGATTAAAATAGAAAGATGGAATGTACTCACACCAGAACAAAGAAAAAAGTTTTTGCCTTTATGTCCCGATTTTGTGATTGAGTTAGTTTCTGAAAGTGATGATTTAGCAGATACTCAAGCAAAAATGCAGGAATTTATAGCCAATGGTTTACGTTTAGGGTGGTTAATTAATCCTAAAACCAAACAAGTAGAAATTTATCGTCAAAATCAAGAAATAGAAGTTTTACAATCTCCTATAAGTTTATCTGGAGAAGATGTATTACCAGGTTTTATTTTAGATTTACAGCCGATTTTTCTTTAAGTCTATATTTCAAGTTCCAGTTACTACACAGGCAAAACTCATCATTATGGGTTTCAAATCCATGCCTTCTTGGTATTCAGAAATTACCTCTTAAAAACTGATGACACCACCGTAATTATCGTAGTGCTGGCAATCAAACCGAAAGCCAAATTAACCAGTGACTGTGTAGCTTGCCTGTATACTTCAAATTTATCATTTGATTCTGCCACATCAGTTTTTAATTCTTCGAGTGAATTTAAGATTTTTTGTTGAAACTCTTCTTCTGACATTTTATTTATCTCCTTAGTTCACGATTTTGATATGGATTCAACAGTGTAACGCTATGACTGTGTAGACGCGCTTTCCAATTTCCAACCGCCGATTTTATTAACTTCTATCTATTCCATAATCTGTCAGTTTTCAGGTAACCAAGACCAGCAGAAAACTCAGAGACTGTTGGACTTTAGACTTAATGTAACTTGCCATGATTTAACCCTTGGATGTTTGTAATTCTGTATAGAGAATATACAGGACGGATAAATTATATTATACATAATGTATTTTGACAAAGGGCTTTTTTGATCGTTTGGTTAAATTTACCTAATGGGATTTTTAACCTGCGTAGGCAGATTTTGCCTGTATAGACGCGGTTTCCCACCGCTAATTTGATCAATTTATATCTATCCCGTAATCTGTCAGTTTTCAGGTAATCTGCCAACGGGAAGGCAGTAATGTAGTTTAGATATAGCTGAATGAGAAAACCCCACCTGATCTTTTATCTGTTAAATGCTATAATCAAACAAATGTAATTTACTTTTTCTATCAAAAAATGGAAACAATTGCCATTAAAGTTGATGCAGAAGTTGCCAAAGCCTATCAAGCAGCAGAACCGCAAAAACAGCAAAAAATTCAGACTATTGTGAACGATTTGCTCAAATTAATTATTCAAGATAAATCTCTAGATGACATTATCCAAGAAATGCAAGAACAAGGGAAAAATAGGGGATTAACTCCAGAAATTTTAAATGAGATTCTTCAGAATGGATGAATTACGTTTTGTTGTTGATACAAACATTTTAGTTAGTGCCGTTTTGATTAAGTCATCTATTCCAGATGTGGCATTCAAAAAAGCCAGAAGTTTAGGAATAATTTTATTTTCAGATGCGACTTTTCAAGAACTACAAGAAATCCTTAATCGGTCAAAATTCGATAAATATATTTCTGTGAGTATTCGTACTCAATTCTTAGCTAAATTCAAACTTGAATCAGAAGAAACTGAAATAGTTAAGATGATTAAGGAGTGTAGAGATCCAAAAGATGATAAATTTCTTGAGGTTGCTATTAATGGTAATGCAACTCATATTATTACAGGAGATAAAGATTTATTAGAACTTCATCCCTTTCAAGGAGTTGATATTATTACCGCCACGCAATTTTTAGAAATTTTCTCAGTTTGATCATAAAATATGATAAGACAGAAATCTTTTAACCTGCGTAGGCAGGTTTTGCCCGTGTAGACGCGGTTTCCAACCGCCCAAAAATGGCTTAAACCCCAGTCGTTGCCGAAATATCAATTAACCAGCGAACAGTTTGTGGGACAGCAATCACAATTAATAACACAATAAACTGTAAAACTATAAAAGGAATCGCACTTTTATGAATATCTAATGTACTCACTTCTTTAGGGGCAACACTTTGTAAATAAAACAAAGAAAAGCCCACAGGTGGAGAAATAAATGCGGTTTGTAAATTCACTGCCATTACCACACCAAACCACACCATATCAATATTTAAAGCCTGTGCCGCTGGTACTAATAAAGGCATAGCAATAAAGCAAATTTCAATAAATTCTAAAAAAGCTCCTAAAATAAAAATCACGATATTACTAACAATTAGAAATCCCCAATATCCTCCGGGTAAACCTATTAATAAATTAGTAATCAGAGTTTTTCCACCTAAAGCATCAAACACCAAACTAAACATAGAAGAACAGAATAAAATCATCACCACCAAAGCCGTAATCACTGCGGTAGAATGGGCAGCATCACGAATTAATTGTGGTGTAAGACGTTTATTAAAAGCTGCGAGAATAGAAGCCCCAACAGCACCTACAGCCCCGGCTTCTGTGGGAGTTGCCACACCAAAGAATATACTTCCCAACACCGCAAAAATTAAAATAATTGGGGGTACAACAGCTTTAAAAACTTGTTTAATTAATTGAGTACCTTGAGGAATTACCACATCATCAGGGATAAGTGGCACTTTTTCCGGTTGAAAAAAAGCTAGTCCTAAAATATAGAGAATATAGGAAGTAGATAACATTAATCCGGGAATTAATGCCCCTAAAAATAAATCTCCCACAGAAACACCAATTTGATCACTGAGAATCACTAAAACTAAACTGGGAGGAATTAACTGGGCTAAAGTACCAGAGGCAATAATTACTCCTGAAGCTAATTTTTTATCATAGCCATAGCGTAACATCAGCGGTAATGATAACATTCCCATCACAATTACTGTGGCGGCTACAACTCCAGTTGTGGCTGCTAAAACAGTTCCTACTAAGACAACTGCTAAAGCTAATCCTCCTCTGACACGACTTAATACAATGCCAATAGTTTCTAATAATTCTTCAGCTAATCCTGACTTTTCTAGAACTGCGCCCAAAAACACAAAGAAGGGAATAGCAAGTAAGGTAAAATTCGACATTGTGCCAAACCAACTATTAGGTAATAGGAGGAGACGCGCCGGATTAAAAGACCCAACTGCTGTACCAATAAGTCCAAAAACAATGGCTGTGCCGGCAAAAGAAAAAGCGACAGGAAAGCCACTCATGAGAATAAAGAAAAAGCCGACAAACATTAAAATTGCTAACCATTCAGAACCCATAATTATCTCCTATTCAATATTGATATTTTCAGAAGTTTCTAAGCGAATTTGTTCTGCTACTTGTTGATAGCCTAATAATACGGCTAAATATTTAATTGTTTGAGAAATACTTTGTAAAAGCAGGAAAAATAATGCCACAGGAACCATAGTTTTTATGGGTGCGCGGGGTAACCCATTCGCGTCAGAAGATATTTCCCATGTTCCCCAACTACCATCAGTTAACCTTCCCCAAGATTGTAAAACAGGGTTGAATGTTACCCAAATGCCAATTAAACAAAAGGGAATTAAAAATAAAACTGTGCCAACAAAATCAACTAAGGCGCGTTTTTTTTCACTCATATTAGTATAGAGAAAATCAACCCGCACATTTTCTCCATGACGTAAAATATAAACAAAGCCGAATAAGAATGTGAGAGAAAATAAGTACCATTGCAGTTCTAATAAGGCATTAGAAGACAATTGCACGCCGATGAAGCGACCCATATAACGGGCAACAACGTTAAAGAAACCGACTCCAATGGTCAGTAAAACCAGCCAATTTGATAACCATCCTAATTTATCAGCACCATTGTCAATAAACTGCGAAAATTTTAATAGCTTACTGATGAAAGCAAATCTTTTTGAGTGACGCATAGAACATAATAAATTAAAGGCAAGACTTGAGAATACAGTCAGCCATTCAGCCAGGGAATAAATTCCCTGTCTAAAGACTCAGAAATCGTCCCAGGTTTAGTCATTTTTTATCTCGTTCCCAGTCTCTGACTGGGAATGCCCTAACAGAGGCTCTGCCTCTTTTTTTATTGAAGGCAGAGCCTTCTCGAATTCATTCCCATACAGAGTATGGGAACGAGAAACCGCCCGTTTTACTGAAGTATTAATTAATCAATTTTTCTACCTCCAAAATATCCAAATTTGTTAATTGTGCCACTTGTTCTCCAGACATTCCATTCTGTAACAACTTAATAGCAACTTGTCTTAATTGCAATTCGGCTTGTTCAGCCCGTTGTTTTTCCTGTTCTGCAATTTGTTCTATTTCATCTGCTCTTTGTTGTGTAATTATTACCATTTCCTGAGAAGTGGGAAATAATTCACCGTCCAAAGTTGCCCAGCGTAACCAAGTTGCATCAACACCTCTGTAATTACCTTGCCAACGCACTAAAGCCAAATCTAAAACTTTGCTTACCAATTGATTTTTTTCATTTAGGGCAATCCGTTGATATGCACCACTATTAAGATCAAAACCTGCAAAATCATTGGGGTTAAACGGGTCATACCAGAAATATTCAGAAACCCGCATTTGATTTTGATAAATCAATTTTTTCTGATTTTTATCATTATTAGCTGTGGTTTCTGAAAGTAATTCAATTACCACATCTGGGGGTTTTCCTTCTTCCCAAACTACCCAAGAAAGTCGTTCTGTTTTTGGCACACCCAAAACAGCAAAGAAATCTGGACCGCGAAAATCTTGATTTTTTAATTGTGCTAAACTGTAGTAGACAAACATATTGCCACCTACATATCCATCAGCCCTTTGATCTAACCAAGGCTGAATCGTATCAATTAAAATATCCATTTGTAATTTATGTCTTTGTGTCTCCATGGGGATACCATCATCACAAGGAAGTTCTGCCTGGGTGGGTGGCAGTTTAATGCTAGGTTCAGCCAAAACAGTTTCTAACATAGCCGTTAAATTTAGTTAGAAATTACTTAATATTTTTATACTAATCTGAAATGATCAGCAATTGGCAAAATTATAAGAAATAATAAGTTTTAAGTGTATCAGCACCATAGAATCAAACTGTATAAGGAAAAGTAAACAAGTCTAAAACCTTTTTTCCCCGTGCCTTGTCCCAACGAAAAATTTTAACATCAACCTACCCTGTAGTGGCTAAAATTTTACATGATTATGATATTGTAGGTAAATCTTACTAATATTCATTTTTATGAAACGTCGAGCTATTGTTAACAGATTATCTCAAAGTGCGATCGCAGCTACAGGAGTCGCAATTGTTGGTGGTTGTCAAAAGGCGCAAAATCAAGCATCTACAGGTCAAACCGATATCAGTAACCTACCGACAATCAAGTGGCAAATGGCTACAAGTTGGCCATTGTCTTTAGAAACTATTTTTGGCGGAGCGCAGGTTTTAGCAGAGCGCGTCAAAGTTCTCACTAATGGGAAATTTATCATCGAACCCCGTGCGGCTGGAGAAATAGCCCCCGGTTTAGAAGTTCTCAATGTGGTTTCCCAAGGTGCAGTCCAAGCCGGACATACTGCTGCTTATTACTACATTGGTAAAAGTCCCGCTCTAGGATTTGGTACATCAGTACCATTTGGACTCAATGCCCAACAACAAAATGCTTGGTTATATGAAGGTGGAGGTTTAACCAAACTGCGGGAAATTTACGCCAGTAAATTTAATGTGATTCAATTTCCTGCGGGAAATACGGGGACACAAATGGGGGGATGGTTTCGTAACGAAGTCAAAACACTTAATGATCTCAAGGGCTTAAAAATGCGGATTCCCGGTTTAGGCGGGCAAGTTATGGCTAAACTGGGAGTAACCGTACAGACTCTCCCTGGTGGGGAAATTTTCCAAGCCTTACAAACAGGTGCTATTGACGCGGCTGAATGGGTGGGACCCTATGATGATGAAAAATTGGGTTTAAATAAAGTCGCTAAATTTTATTATTATCCAGGTTGGTGGGAACCAGGTCCAACTTTAGAAGTACAAGTTAATTTGGACGAATGGAAAAAGTTACCACCGCAATACCAAGCAGCTTTAGAAACCGCTGCATATCAGTCGAATACAACAATGTTAGCTCGTTATGATACCCGTAATAGTGAAGCATTAGAGAAACTATTAAAAACCGGGGTTCAACTGCGTGCTTATAGTCAAGAAATTTTGGAAGCAGCGGAAAAAGCCTCTTTTGCTTTATATGATGAATTTGCGGCTAAAGATGCTGATTTTAAAGCCGTTTATGAACAGTGGAAACCTTTTAGAGATCGGATGTATGCTTGGAATAATCTCAATGAAGGCAGTTTAACCCGTTATGCCTATGGGAAACTGAAAGTAGGGAAATAATTAAGAATGTCAGCCAGAGATTTATTTCGGGTTTGCTGAATAAGTTGTCTGTGAGGGCTAGAAGTATGGCTAACGCCACGCTGCGCTATCAGGAGGATTTAGAAGAAGTTAGAATTGATTTAGGTGCAGTTAGGTGCAGAAAGATTAATTGCTGCGGATAAAGGAGAAGAAAAGATTGCTGTAGAAATCAAAAACTTTGCTAGTAGCTCAGCAGTAAGTGAATTTCATCCTGCATTGACGTTAACTGCGTTGCTCTTCAATATATTTTTTCACTGTTTCTGTACAAATATTCCCAGCGGTACTAACAAAATAATTTGGTGCCCACAACGTAGGTATTTTTAAAAGTTCAGGAAATTCTTTCCACCAGATGATGAGACGCTCTCCCCTTAATTTTCCTCATATATAATACTAGATAGATCATCGGTTGGCAACACATTTAAAAACAGATGGACATGATCTGGCATAATCTCCATAGCAATAATTTTCCACCTATTTTCTATAACCAACTCACAGATAATTTGCTGTAACCTCTGGTGCAATAGCACCTACTAGGACTTTTTTTCGGCGCTTAGGAATAAATACAAAGTGGTAATTCAGTAGTGATACCGCATTACTCTCGTACCTTCGAGAAGCCGCTCCGCGTCTACGGTTTTTTTCCGTTCACCTACTTAGTCACTCTCACAGCTAAAATTTTAATAGGCAACATCAATGGTGCATCAAATGTTCAAGCGGCTAATTCAATGGCTCAAAAAAATTTTTCGGCACTTGTTTGGTGGTAAACAAAATCTCACCCTCAGTCGAGAGGAAGTCCGCACACAAGTAGCTCCACCCCTAAGTGATACAGATTTAGAATTTCTATTTACAGAACTACTAGAAGGGGTTCATCAAGTCAAGGGACAAGCTTGGGCGCAAAAATGGTTACATAGTCTTGAACATCGTGTTAGTACGGAACAGTGGTTAGAATGGTTAATCCGTCTTGGAGACAGATTATTAGCATCTGCTAAACCTCATAATGAATTAGCAGCCAGATTAGTCCAACTTGGTGAGCTAGGAGTTGGGGAAATCAGTAATCTGTCCTACAATATAGGCATGAAAGTCTTAACACTTAATCCAGGAGAACCAATTTGGGAATATGACGGTCCTGATCTAGTGGAGAGTAATCCCTTAGTATCTGCCAACACAGAGGAAAATTTATCCGAAGGGGAATACAAAACTGTTACCCTAGATGAACTGTTGATGATGTTACAACAGGATGAGAACCTATGTGAGCAAATCTCCCAACAACTAGGAGTGGAAACACAAAATCCCGAAGAGATTATTCAGGCATTGGTTAATCAGTATAATGAAGCGAACGAACCTTCTGTATAATAAAAACTGAGGACTGACACTTTTCGTGATTATAGTCTTCAGTTCTAGGAAACACAGGATTAGGGAAAATTACGCTTTTTGTGAAATAGTATAAAAAGGATTTTTAACTCAGTCTGATGAAGACAAGTCCCATAACTCAAGTTTGATTTGTTCGGTGTAGCTATTAGTATTGTTACGCAGGTCTATTAAATTTTCTAGACCTTTCCGTAATTAATAATTTTTTTGACACAACAATAGCTACAATCTAGGAGAAAGAAAATCCCATAAATTGGCAGATGTTCAGGTGGCTCTTGCAGTGGCTTAACAGATTTTTACAGTACCCCTTTGGCAGTCTTGGGATAAGTGATCCCAAGTCTAGTCAAGGCAATCTGGTGGCAGATCAACCACCAGAACTTACGAATGCGGATCTAGAGTCCTTATTTAACGAACTCCTAGAAGGAGTACATCAAGCGCGAGGACAACAATGGGCATTCAAGTATTTACAGCGGATGGAACCGCGTATTACTGTTGACCGTTGGATAGATTGGCTGTTGATATTTGGAGACAAATTATTAGCTTCTCCCGCACCGAATCTTCAGTTAGCGGAGCGGATGGTGAAACTGGGTGAGTTGAGTATTGGAGAGGTTAGTAACTTGTCCTATGACATTGGGATGCAGCTATTGCGGCGCAATCTTAATCAGGAGTATGAAAGTACGCAAGAGTCACAGGAGTGGGAAATTTCCATCCCTACACAGGAGGAGTTAGATACTCCTGGTCAAGAATTGCTGCGCCAATTTGGGGAGCAAATCTGGCAATATCAGGAAATGGAACCTCTGAGTCATCCACAATCCCCAATGGTTGAGGATCTATTCACTAGTGAGTCTCTAGAGTTAAGTCATGAGTCTTTGGCTGAAGATATTTTTGACAATACTGCCAAAACGGAAAATGACTATCAGAGTTATGAGCATAAAATTCAGGAATTTTCCCAGAATGTTGAGGATGTAATTGCCGATCCAGAATCTCGAATGGAGAAAAGCTGGCATGAGCCTTGGGTAAATTTAGAACCGCAGTTAGCATCCACTTTCGATGAGTTGGTGGTGCGGTTAGAGCAAAGTAACAATCTTGTTCAGCAGTTAGCGTCGGAATTGGCAATTCGTGATGGTCAGATTGTGCAGCAATCTAGATCACAAATGGTTGTTACTAATCCGGCAGAAAGTTTATTTTATGAAGGGTTACAGCAAGCTAAGGCTGGAAACTTATTAGCGGCTTTGGATTTGTATGAACGAGCTAGTCAAATCCAACCTCAAGCTTATGAATATTGGTTTAATCAGGGGCTGACACTGTTTTATTTGCAACGGTTTACAGAGGCGATCGCTGCTTATGACCAAACACTGGCTCTCAAACCCGATTTCTATAAGGTTTGGTATAGCCGAGGCGGTATTCTCGGTGAGTTGGGAGACTTTGATGCGGCTGTTGCTTCTTTTAATCAAGCGATCGCTATTCAACCAAATTACCAACCAGCTTGGTCTAGCAGAGGCTTGGCATTACTCAAGTTAGGTTTGATCGGGGAAGCCATTGATAGTTATGATCAAGCTTTGAATTTAGAACCCCAAGATGCGGAAACTTGGTATTACCGAGGTATAGCTTTAGCTGTGGTTGAGCAATATGCAGAGGCGA
The DNA here is from genome assembly GCF_009712065.1 of Aphanizomenon sp. UHCC 0183. NCBI lineage: Bacteria > Bacillati > Cyanobacteriota > Cyanophyceae > Nostocales > Aphanizomenonaceae > Aphanizomenon > Aphanizomenon sp. UHCC 0183. Next base: position 57,028 of record NZ_VILC01000010.1, read on the forward strand.
TCGCTAGTTACGACCAAGCTCTCCATCTCGAACCCAACTATCATGAAGTATGGATAGACCGGGGGGTAGTGCTATTTAGTTTAAAACAATGGTCAGAAGCGATTGAGTCTTGGGATCAAGCCCTGGCTGTGCAACCAGAATTTTATTTAGCTTGGTATAACCGGGGTGTGTCCTTTGAAAACTTAGGTTGTCGGGAAGATGCGATCGCCTCCTATCAACAAGCGATCGCCATCAAACCCGATTTCCATCCGGCATGGTATAATCAAGCTGTAGCCCTATTTTACCTAGATCGTTTCCCTCAAGCCATTTCCTGCTATGACAGTGCCTTGGAAATGAAACTAGACTATTGGGAAGCTTGGCTAGGAAGAGGGGCGGCTGCTGGTCATCTCACCCCCCAACAATCATCACTAATTATCGTTAGTAGCATTTCTGCCGCCAATCCCAACCTGAACTTAGGCGGTTATGAAGGCAAATTAGCCAGTTATCAAGAAGGTTTAAAATATCTTCGCCCCGATACTCATCCAGAAGGTTGGGGAAGATTACATATAGCTGTTGGTAATACTTATTACGAGCAAGGCAAAAAAGAAACTGCACATCGGGATTATTGGCATCATGCCATGTCTGAATACCAATTGGCACTATCCACCCTAACACCAGAAGATTTTCCCGAATTCCATTTAGAAATTTTGCAACTTCTCGCCAAAGTCCTTGTCTGCTTAGGAGAAACAACAACCGCACAAGAACTACAAAAATGGGGAATTGAACTATTACAACAATTACTCACTCAGCCCACTCGTTCTGATGAAAATAAAAAACAACTGTTACTAAAATTCGTAGGTTTGGGACAACTAGCAGTTGATTTGGCTGTAAATACAGGAGATTTAGTAGAAGCTTGGGAAATCGCTGAACAGGGTAAAAATAATTGTTTACAGTGGTTAATACCTGATTTAAATTATCAACTTCAGTCGGGAAATTATTACGTTATTCAGAAATTACTGAATCCCTCCACAGCTATAATTTATTGGCATATTAGTCCAGCCGCTTTGCACACATTCATTATCAAAGATCAAGCCCCATCTCCCATTTTACTTTTTACACCTATCCAAGATATAGAAGCAATTCCAGAGGGAGTAAGACGCTTAATTGAGCTTGAACAATGGTTAGCAGATTGGCAACAGTCAGCAACACTATCCAAACTATTAGAGTTGCAAAATATCTTGAATATTTCCACAATTATTCAAGAATTGGAAGGGGTAGAGACAATCATTTTAATTCCCCACCGTGACTTGTACAAGTTACCTTTGCACAGTTTATTTAATCTGTCTTTTGTTTCGGTAGCCTCTGCAAAGGTGGCAAATTACAATATTAGCTATCTACCCAGTGTAGCTATGGGAGTTTATTTACAATCTCAATCATCTTCTAATGGTCATCAGGACTATCCTCTACTTAAATCTGATAGCGAAGCGCGATATAGGAATCAATTAGCATCAGAAATCATTAGCGAAACCTTTGCTATTTCTCAGGATTTTCTGAGTTATTAAGAGATGATTGTTAACAGTTGACTGTTAAGGTAATACTGCTCGGTTAAGCCTAAAAAGTAATTATACGGTAGGTTGGGTTGAGGAACGAAACCCAACATTATCAAGGATTTTGTTAGGTTTCGCTGTTAAGGGACTGCCAAGAAATAAAGTTCCCAATTAATGATAATGATCATCATTGGTAATGTCTTTTAATTATCCCTCTTAATATATTTAAACTTTAAGAGGGTGTTTGAAAAGTTATGGTTGATGTATCAAATATTTTTTACCCCTCCCTAACCCTCCCCTTTACAAGGGGAGGGAACTGGATTTTTATTGTTACCCCCCTTTATAAGGGGAAAGGGGGGTAACAATGTGATGAAAATTACGGGATACGACTTTTCAAACATCCTCTAAGAGGGATAGGCTATTATCTTACACCTCTATATCTAATTTACTCATCAGAAATCATACTTAATATCCATGCTATCCATCGTCTAACTGTGCTAGAACGTCTATCCGCAGTTTTATGATTTAACTTTGAGTTACAGGATAAAATTATCTTAATAATTTCATTTTTATCCGGTATTTCACCATTTGAAAGGGTAGATTCAAAAGTTTTATAAAAAACCTGACATTGTAAAATTTTTCTAATAAAATATAGTATTTTTATTTTATGCCTTTTTTTTAAAAAATCGGTGCTTTCATCACTTAACTTAAAGTTGATTTCCTTAGTATTTATGTCTTTATATTTATCAACAAATCCAAGATATCTAGCAGCATCAGTATAATAATTAGTCTGTCGTTGATTAAATTGATAATTTGCTGTAATCTCTTCTTTTGTAAGTTCTTTATTTAACAAAATTGTTAGTAAATCTATAATTCTTGCAAATGTATTTGCTTGTGGAAATGGAATATCTGTTGGTTCAGGCGCTATCGTAATAGATTTAAATATTTCAGATACATCATCATGAGTGATTATTTCTGGAGATTACAATAATCTATACTTTCTATACTGGAAGGAAAATCAACAGGAGTAGGCTCTAGAAAAGGGTCATAATCAACATTTAGGTAAGTATCAAATCTGCCTATTATATATTTCTTTCTGGAAATAGGTAATATAGACAGCTTATGTTGTTTAAAAATTTTAGGCAAAGTTTCATAATGATCAAACTTAGCCATTAACCTACTTTCTCTGAATTCATTAATACTATTTGACTCTATCTCAAAGTATCCTATTTCATTGATTTTTTCCAAAATAGAGTATTTTGTAAATAATTCTTCCCAGGCACGATCATTTTTGGTTTCTGTTTTTTTAATATTTGTATCACTCATAGTTTTTTACTAAAATCTCATCTACTTTACCTCTTTTTTTACCATTACAATTTATCGCTCTTATAGCTGATATTTTTGTGTGCAGATAATCTTTATATAGGTCTTCGATAAATTCTGTATAAGCATTGCTTAGTAAAATATGGCAACCTCTACTATTTAGATCATCAAATACCTCTTTTAATCTTCTCTGTTCCTGTTTATTGAAACCGTTAACATCGTAGCCAGTAAAAGAAGCAGTTTCAGAAACCGGATCATAAGGAGGATCAAAATATATAAAATCTCCTCGCTTTGCATCTTTAACAGCTTTTTGAAAATCAGAGTTTAATATTGTAACTTGATTTTCATTTAAATATTTATTAACTGCTTTTAAAACGGCTATATCTAAAATGTTTGGATTTTTATATTTGCCAAAAGGTACATTAAATTGACCTTGAGAATTGACTCTAAATAACCCATTATAACAAGTTTTATTTAAGAAAATAATTCTCGATGCTCGTTGAACTTCTGTTTTAGACTTAAAATTCTTTTCTCGATCCCAGTCTCTAATCTCATAATAATAATATTCATCATTTTTGTGATTTTTTAAATCCTCAATTAGTTCATCTAAAGAATTTTTAATTATTCTGTAACAATTTATCAATTCAGCATTACTGTCATTAATGACAGCTTTTTTAGGTTGCAGACTAAATAAAAGCGCACCACCACCAATAAAAGGCTCGTAGTAGGTTTGAAGATTATAATTTTTAGGGAGGTAATTGGCTAGAATTGTCGGTACAAGCTGTCTTTTTCCTCCTGCCCACTTTACAAAGGGTTTGACTAACGGATTAACTAATACCATTTTATGACCTGCAAATTATATAGTACAATAGCTCATTAATACCATTGTACTATATAATTAATATTTTCGTATAGAGTCACAATTATACTATATTTTTGGAGAAAATCTGGATTTTTGAGAATTATTGGACTATTCCCAGTTTAATTGACATTCATATTAATCAAATTCCCAATCAGTACATACATCAGATATGGAGTCCATCGAATTTATTATATTAAAAACTTGAAGTTTATCTTCTTGCTGATATAAGCTAACAGTATATAAAATAATAGCAGCTAACCAAGCATCAAGTCGTCTAGCAAATTCAAGTGTCCAATCATATCTTTCTTCAATAGTAGGTTGATAATTAATCATGGGAGAGGCAGTTGATTTATGTGATGGAGGGTAAGGGAGTTGAATCAATCCAGGTAAAACACCTAAAATATGAAATTCAGTTTCATTATCACTCACATCAATTAATTGCCACTCAGTATTACTTGAGTATAAAGGCACATTAAAAAATAAATAATTTCCTCGTTCGTAAGTGTTACATATATTCCATATATCCCAAGATCTGTTATGTATTATAAAATTTTAGAACATCAATTGTAAGATTATAGGATTATTTACCATTCTGTAACGAAATATCCAACTTGTCAAACAACCATTTGCACGCACTATCTACGTCTGGAACTTGTTCTCCTGGGGGTACTGGTGGACGATTTACCATCACAACCTTAATTCCGAGTTTCCTAGCGGCGATAATTTTGGGATAGGTGGCATTACCACCGCTATTTTTGCTAACAATGGTATCTATATTGTATTTGAGCAGGATTTCCTGTTCGTTTTCTAAAGTAAAGGGACCGCGATCGCATAAAATTAATCCAGATGGGACGATAACATCAGTATTTGGTGGATCAATCATCCGCATTAAAAACCAAATTTCCTGTAAATGTGCAAAAGTCGCAATTTCTTGCCTACCAATTGTTAGAAATACTCGTTTAGCTTGATTTGCTAACACAGCAGCAGCAGCGAGATTATTTTCTACTTCTAACCAACAATCATCTCCTAATTTTTCCCAAGGTGGACGAATTACCATTAATCGCGGAATACCTATTTCCTGTGTCGCTGCGGCGGCATTTTCAGAAATCTGATTAGCGAAAGGATGAGTAGCATCAATTAATATATCAATTTGCATTTCTCGCAAATAACGAACCAATCCTGGGACACCACCAAAACCGCCAATCCGCACATTACCAACAAGATTAGCAGGTTTACGAGTTCGACCGGCTAAAGAAGCGATCGCCTCAATACCAGGAATATTTGCTACCTTAGCAGCCAATTCCACTGCATCACCAATGCCACCGAGAATTAAAACCCGCAACATATCAATTTTAGATTTTAGATTTCTACGAAGTTTGCACTTGAATGAAATACATCCTAGTACAAAACGGCGTAAATAAACCAACCATTCTAAATCCTCTAAAAGCCTATACTGTCTTCATTTTGACTTTTGACTTTTGACTTCCGCTTTGCGGTACTAGTCCCATCCTAGGTTGCGTGGCTATCGTGTACACACAAATTACAGCGATTTCAATCATATAAGGTACATCTTAGCCCCCTCATCGCTTGCGGGGAGGGGGTTGGGGGTGGGGTTCTTGTACTTCATAACACTACAAAGTGCTGTATGTTTATCGAACAGAATTCAGGAGTCACCGAGTCAGAATTCAGAATGAATTCTGTGCGAGTGGCGGATGAATAACTGGGTTTAAGACCCCCACCAAATCGTAGATTTGGTGGTCTTTAATCAGTCGCAGGTTTGAATCCTCGACTGATTGATTCTGACTCCTGGCTACTGACTCCTGACTCCTTCTTCAATCATTTTTAATTAAGGAATGTGAATTAAATAAAGTGCAAAAGTAGGGTGTGTTAGCGACAGCGTAACGCACCATTCCACGTTAAGTCAGAATTGCAGGTTATTAAATTTGCGTTCCTAAGTAGGTGAACAGAAAAATTTAAAGGTATGTGAAGAAAAGTAAAATCACTCAAAACTCTCTTCCTGTTCCCTGTTCCCTGTTCCCTGTTCCCTGTTCCCTGTTCCCTTGCCCCAACGACAATTTTTAACGCCCACCTACTTACTAATGTCTATTGACACCAGATTCTAGGATTTTAACTTGATTTTGGAGTTTTTCTACAGTTTGCAAATGCGATAACTTTAATGAATAATTCAACCAAATAAAACTACCGGAAAAGATAGTTAAAACTACAACTAAAATACCTGTTAACAATTTCACCTGGAAATGCAGATGTTTTACCTGATTAGCTTGATTTTCTTCTGGAAGTTGAGACATAGAAGCTAAACTGAGATTTTCATTATCTACCATCACCTCTATCTTCGTTTCTTCCACTCTGGCAAATGTCACCTTACTTTCCAGCCATTTAGTAATTAACTCAGGACAATTTTTATTAAACCATTGCCAAGCCAGGATTTTAAATACTGGCTTCGACATTTTAGTCATAAATTTTAGAGTCTTATTGAGAGTTCCAAAATGCAGCTTATGATTTATCAAATTAGTTGAACCAACATCATAAAGACAATCTATGATGGCTTTAATTGTAACTTCTTCCTGATAAATCAAGGTTTTTAATAATAGTCTAAGTTCATTAATTAGTTGTTCCTCTTTCTCTTTCTCTTTTTCTCGAACCTTTTGTGTTAAATGATCAGATATTTTTACTGATTTAGACATATTAAGACTATGGGTTGCTGGAAAAGTTTTTTTATTATAGTTCCCAGTTTCCATTACCTAATCTTCCGAGAACCGGAAATTTTCGCCAAAGCATCTTGAAACGCGGGTGGTAACTGACGCATAATTTTACCTTTTTCTCGATCCAAAGCTACTAACGTTACCAGAGCAGTAATATATAAATCCTGACCATCAGGAGAAACAAGGGTGTAGTCCCAGTTCATTCGCACTCCCGTTACCTCAGCCATCCGTGTTCTTACTAGGACTGGCATTCCTAATTTCACCGACTGATGATAACGAATTGACAATTCTACAACAGGTAAATCACAACCTAAAGCTACTAAATCAGCAAATTCAATGCCTATAGAGCGTAAGCATTCTACCCGTGCTTCTTCCATCCATGTTAAATAAGTACCATGCCAAACTATACCTGCGTAATCAGTGTGGTGAGGTTGGGACCGAACTGGATATTCAAACCAATTTTCAAATGCAACATTAGTCACACTGTCAATAGCGCTGGTGGGTGGTAATTGGGGCTGATTGATTTCTTTAGGCATAGGAATAATTTTTACAAGCAACGGATGGCTAAAAAACCGATAAAACTTTGTAAATTGGATATTTGTCAACTATTTTTCATCTTACCAGATTGTCAAGACGTTGCGTGAAACGCCCATGATTCGGAAAATTTGAGCAATACTGGTACATGAAGCAAGATAGACAGAAATTACAAAAATGACGATTCAACTTACAAATACAGGATTATTAGATTGGACTGGTGATACTTTAGCCTTTGGTCTATTTGAAGATGCGGTGGAGTTAACCGGTGATCTGGTCAACTTAAATGATAAATTTGCGGGAATTTTAAAAGAAGTAATTGCCGAGGAAGAGTTTACAGGTAAGGCAAATAGCACCGTTGTTATTCGTTTAGCTGGGACTAGTCCAGTGAAGAAGGTGATTGTGGTTGGTTTGGGTAAACCAGACGCGCTGAAATTAGACAGTTTACGCCGTGTAGCCGCAACTGTAGCCAAAACCGCTAAAAAGCAAAAAACCAAGACTTTGGGAATCAGTTTACCATTGTGGAACGATGACCCAGCCGCCACAGCCCAAGCCTTGACTGAGGGCATAGAATTGGCACTTTACCAAGATATTCGCTTTAAATCCGAGCCAGAAGATAAAAATCCCAATATCGAAACCATTGATTTACTTGGTTTAGCTGGACAAGAAGTCGCTATTACTCGTGCAAATCAAATTGTTTCCGGTGTGATTTTGGCGAGACAGTTGGTAGCAGCGCCAGCGAATGCGGTTACATCTATTACTATGGCAGAAACTGCTCAAGCGATCGCTCACGAACACGGGTTAGAACTGGAAATTTTGGAACAGGAAGAATGCGAAAAACTAGGCATGGGGGCATTTTTGGGAGTCGCCCAAGCTTCTGATTTACCACCAAAATTCATTCACCTCATCTATAAACCAGCCGGTACACCTAAGCGGAAACTGGCAATTATCGGAAAAGGTGTAACTTTTGATTCCGGTGGATTGAACATTAAAGGCGCTGGTAGTGGGATCGAAACCATGAAAATGGATATGGGTGGTGCAGCGGCAACTTTAGGCGCGGCTAAGGCTATTGGGCAGTTAAAACCAGATGTAGAAGTTCACTTTATCTCCGCAGTTACTGAAAACATGATTAGCGGTAAGGCTATGCACCCTGGAGACATCTTAACTGCATCAAATGGCAAAACAATCGAAGTTAATAACACCGATGCTGAAGGGCGGTTAACCTTGGCTGATGCCTTGGTTTATGCTGATAAATTGGGTGTAGATGCGATCGTTGATTTAGCCACCCTTACAGGTGCTTGTGTGGTGGCTTTGGGCGAAGATATCGCCGGTTTATTTACACCTGATGACACGGTAGCTTCCCAACTAAAAACCGCCGCTGACAATGCCGGTGAGAAAATTTGGCGGATGCCGATGGAAGATAAATATTTTGACGGGCTAAAATCGGGTATTGCTGATATGAAAAATACTGGACCCCGTTATGGCGGTTCAATTACTGCGGCTTTATTCCTCAAGCAGTTTGTTAAGGATACCCCTTGGGCGCATTTAGATATTGCTGGACCAGTTTGGGCTGATAAGGAACATGGCTACAATGGTGCTGGGGCAACTGGTTTTGGTGTGAGAACACTGGTTAGCTGGGTTTTGAGTTAATTTAATTTCACCTCAACAGGGCGGGGAAACCCCGTCCCTACGGTTTCTGTATAGGAACTAAGTAGGTTGGCGTTAAAAATTGTCGTTGAGGCAAGGGAACAGGGAACAGGGAGAGAGTTTTGGGCGATTTTACTTTTCTTCACATACCTTTAAATTTTTCGGTTCACCTACTTAGATAAAAGTGCGATCGCTCAAAAGTTTATGAATCGGAAGATCCAGCAAACATAGATACACACCTTGCAAGACTGAGACTAACAGACACATCAACTGCATTCCTAGTCAGAGACTAGGAACGAGATGTGGTAGGGATTTGAGCTTAAGTTGACACATATCAGCTTTTGCTAAATCATCTCGTTCATCTCGTTCCCAGTCTCTGACTGGGAATGAATTCTAGAAGGCTCTGCCTTAAATGATATTAGAGGCAGAGCCTCATCAACTGCATTCCTAGTCAGAGACTAGGAACGAGATGTGGTAGGGATTTGAGCTTAAGTTGACACATATCAGCTTTTGCTTTATCCCTACGTTTAGAATCAAACAATCAAGCCGTTTTGAGTATATGTTTGAACCCCCAGAAGATGTAAAAGAAAACCTGAATATTGAATTACTGACTATCAGCCAAAAAAGGGTGTAAATCGTGAGTTTTGATAATGTCTGTAAAATCCTAGCTGAAAAATATCCTCTTGATTTTGCCAACTGGTTATTACCGGAAACAGTCGAAAAGATCAAAGTCTTAAAAACCGAATTAAGCATTGAACCAATTCGTGCAGATTCCGTTATATTGCTGCAAACAAAAAACAGAATCCTACATTTAGAATTTCAAACTAGAACCAAATCAGAAACTCCCATTCCGTTAAGAATGTTGGATTATTTTGTCAGATTAGTTAGACAATATCATCTACCTGTTACCCAAGTGGTGATTTTCTTGCAGGAAACAACTAATGAAATCGCTTTTACCGAGGCTTATATTGATGAAATGACAAATCATCGCCATCGAGTCATCCGAATGTGGGAGCAAGATTCAGCTTTATTTCTCAATAACCCCGCATTACTTCCCTTAGCACCATTAACAAAAACAAATTCCGCACCAGAATTATTATCCCAGGTTGCCACAGAAATTGCTAAAATTACAGATGTACCAGCCAGACAGAATACTGCTGCTTACACGGAGATTTTAGCAGGTTTACGATTCGAGAAAGATCTAATTCGTCAATTATTGAGTGAGGATATTATGCAAGAATCTGTAATTTACCAGGATATTTTGCAAAAGGGTGAACAAAAAGAAGCTTTTCGTTTCCTGAATCGTCTTTTAAATCGGCGGTTTGGGGAAATGGATTTATTTATAGTTGAACGGATTCGTTTATTACCTACTGAACAATTAGAAATATTGGGAGAAGAGTTTTTAGATTTTTCAGGAATATCTGATTTAGTTACTTGGTTAGATACACACCTTCCCAGAAGTTTATAGGATTTTTTCCAGATTCTCGATTTTTTGAGATTTTAGCAGGTTTGCGATTCGAGAAAAATCTAATTCGTCAATTATTGAGTGAGGATATTATGCAAGAATCTGTAATTTACCAGGATATTTTGCAAAAGGGTGAACAGAAAGGAGAAAAAATAGGAGCAAAGAATAGGACATCAAATCTTCAGGCATCTATTGACATTTCCCGACAATAGGTTCATAATATTATATATGTATACGAGAGTTTTGTAGTTAATTTAAAGTCAATAAATATTTTGAGTAACTGTAATGGTTCCGAATAGACTTGAATGGCTACAAAGAAAATAAACCTTTCCTTAGAAAACTTGGTAGTTCTAGAGAAAATTTGGGTATTGAACTCGTTGATAGACAATCAAGAGCCTTAGAATTATGTTCTAAGGCAATGTGGGATACCACCTTCACTAACTCAGTTGGTGATGTTATACTGGATATTCACGATATCTCAGATGTCGGCGAATGTCTCGGTTAAAAGTATCAGAACAGAAAGAAGCTTTCCGTTCTGAATCGTCTTTTAAATCGGCGGTTTGGGGAAATGGATTCATTTATAGTTGAACGGATTCGTTTATTGCCTACTGAACAATTAGAAATATTGGGAGAAGAGTTTTTAGATTTTTCAGGAATATCTGATCTAGTTACTTGGTTAGATACACATATTCCTAGAAGTTTATAAGGTTTTTTCCAGATTCTCGATTTTTTGAAAAAGTCGGGAATCTAAATTTTTGATTTTTTTTGGATACTAGTAAATATAATTACAAGTAAGTATTGGCAAGCGGACTTTAACGAAATTAAGTATATTAATTCTCTTGATTTTAGAAAAAGTAGATTTTCTTATGCTTTTTTGAGAATTTTAAATTTTTAAGTATTGCAATCTGATAAAATTTGTAAGGTTTCTATAAGCTCTGAGCAATGGGATCGACTGGTGTAAGGATCGCAATTGACGCAATGGGGGGAGATCATGCACCCACTGAAATCGTCGCCGGCGCACTGCGGGCGCGAGAGGAACTGGGTGTAAAAATATTACTGGTTGGAGATCCCCAACAAATTGAGGCTATAATGCCGCCAAAGACAACTATGGCGGATTTGGAGATTGTTCCTGCCGAGGAAGCGATCGCTATGGATGAAGATCCTCTCAACGCAGTTAGACGCAAGCGGAAATCTTCCATCAACATAGCGATGGATTTAGTCAAAAATCAACAGGCAGATGCTGTATTTTCTGCTGGACACTCTGGTGCAGCTATGGCATCAGCTTTGCTGCGATTAGGCAGATTACCGGGAATTGACCGCCCAGCAATTGGCACAGTATTCCCCACCATCAAAGCCGGCAAGCCAGTAATGATTCTGGATGTCGGCGCTAATGTAGACTGTCGCCCTAAATTTTTAGAGCAGTTTGCAGTTATGGGTTCAATTTACAGTCAGTATGTTTTGGGAACCGACAATCCCAAAATAGGTTTATTGAATATTGGCGAAGAAGATACTAAAGGTAACGAAGTAGCTCTCCGCGCCCACCAATTGTTACGGGAAAATACTCAAATTAATTTTACTGGTAATGCTGAAGGGCGTGATGTATTATCTGGTGAATTTGATGTGATTGTTTGCGACGGCTTTGTGGGTAATATTTTATTAAAATTTGCCGAAGCAGTTGGGGGCGTAATTCTACAAATTCTTCGAGAAGAATTACCCCAAGGGATACATGGTCAAATCGGTACAGCGATTTTAAAACCTAATCTGAAGCGCGTTAAACAACGCATGGATCATGCTGAACACGGAGGAGCTTTGCTTTTGGGTGTCAGCGGTATTTGTTTTATTGGTCATGGCAGTTCCCAAGCACCATCTATTTTTAGTGCCATTCGCATGGCTAAAGAAGCCGTAGATAATCAGGTGTTAGAAAGACTTCAATCCCAATATCAAATTCTCCAAAATGAAAGTAGTTAACTATTACTTCTCAAAAGTAGAGATCCTCCGCTAACAGCCATTTGTCACTTGTCATCCAATTTTAGATTGCGGATTTTAGATTCATAATTACTTTTATAAATCTATTGTTCTTGATCTCAAATCTAAAATTGGGATTGTCATTGGTACTCGTTATTAATGCTTACAAACAAGACAACTGACAATTTACAAATGACAATTGACAATTGAGGAAAAAAAGAAGTGCAAAATTTTTTTAACGGTGGTATAGCAATTACAGGCAGTGGTTCAGCAGTCCCAGCAACTTGTTTACACAACCAAGAGTTAACTCAACTGGTAGAAACATCAGATGAGTGGATTGCCTCAAGAACAGGAATCCGTCAAAGACGGTTAGCGTTGCCCCCTGACTCACTGGCATCATTGGCCACTGCGGCTAGTCAACAGGCCATTGCCGCCGCCGGGATCACAGCAGCAGACATAGATTTAATTTTATTGGCCACATCCACCCCTGATGACCTATTTGGCACTGCTTGCCGTGTTCAAGGTGAATTAGGTGCTACCAAAGCAGTCGCCTTTGACTTAACCGCCGCTTGTTCTGGTTTTGTCTTTGGTTTAGTTACAGCCGCACAATACATCAGAACAGGTGTTTATCAAAATGTACTCTTAATTGGGGCTGATATCCTCTCTCGGTGGGTAGATTGGCAAGATAGACGCAGTTGTGTGTTATTTGGTGATGGGGCTGGGGCAGTGGTATTACAGGCTAATAAGAGCGATCGCTTATTAGGATTTTGCCTCAAAAGCGATGGTTCTCAAAACAATTGTCTCAACCTAGCCTATAACGCCTCTAGCACAGAATTAACGCCAGATATTCACGTATCTACAGGCAAATATCATCCTATTACCATGAACGGTAAGGAAGTCTACCGCTTCGCTGTGCAAAAAGTCCCAGAAGTGATAGACAAAGCCCTATTTGCAGCTAATCTCAAAGTTGAAAATATAGATTGGCTAGTATTACATCAAGCGAATCAAAGGATTATCAATTCCGTTGCTGAACGCTTAGAGATTCCCGAACATAAAATTATCAGCAATGTCGCCGACTATGGTAACACCTCCGCTGCATCTATCCCCCTGGCTTTAGATGAAGCAGTGCGAGCCGGGAAAATTAAACCTAATGATATCATTGCCACATCTGGTTTTGGTGCAGGTCTTTCCTGGGGGGCAGCCATTTTCCAATGGGGAAGATAGATAATTAAAAATTGAGAATTGAGAATTAGAAAATTAATAACAACCAACAACTAACAACTGACCACCGACTAATAACAAATGACTAAAACTGCATGGGTGTTTCCCGGACAAGGTTCTCAAGCATTGGGAATGGGAATAGACTTGTTAACTCTACCATCTGCCAAAGAAAAATTTATTCAAGCTGAGGAAATTTTGGGTTGGTCTGTAATAGATATATGTCAAAGTGATATTGACACCTTATCAAGAACACTTTATACCCAGCCTAGTTTATATGTAATCGAAAGTATTATTGCTGATATTTTGCGGGAAAAAGGACAGCAACCAGACGTAGTTACAGGTCATAGTTTAGGCGAATATATAGCCCTTTATGTCGCTGGTGTCTTTGAATGGTCGGCTGGATTACACTTGGTAAAACGACGGGCAGAATTAATGGATAGTGCTGCTGGGGGAATGATGGCAGCATTAATGAACTTTGACCGAGAAGAATTAGAAAAAGTTATTAGCGCCACACCTGATGTAGTTTTAGCAAATGATAACAGTCCTCTCCAAGTTGTTATTTCTGGAACTCCAGACGCTGTACAGGCTGTCATTTCACAAGTTAAAGCTAAACGGGCTATCCCCTTAAAGGTTTCGGGTGCATTTCATTCCCATTTAATGAAAGCAGCCGCTACAGAATTTCAAGAAGTTCTCGATTCAGTTATTTTTCAGTCAGCAACTGTCCCAGTTTTATCTAATGTAGATCCAATTCCAGCAATAGAAGCGGAAACTTTAAAACAGCGTCTTTCCCAACAAATGACTGGTTCTGTCCGCTGGCGAGAAATTTGTTTGCAATTAGTAGAAGATGGCATTGAGAAAGTTGTAGAAATTGGTCCTGGAAACGTATTAACTGGGTTAGTTAAACGAACTGCACCTAGTTTAATTTTACAAAATATTCGTAATGCTGCTGAGTTACCTGAATAAAGTAGTAGATTTGCCAGATCAATTCAAAATTAAATAAGTCCTAATGGGGACGGTATTGGCAACATAAACTTTTTATGATGTCTGTGTTCTATTATCTAAACATTCAATATTGTTCGGTTAAGGAAATGTAAATTGGATTGAACGATAGTGAAACCCAAAAAATACTCGTAAACCTTGGGTTTCGTTCCCCAAACTAACCTACCATATAATGATTTTTCGCCTTGACCGAACAGTGTTGGGTTTGGTTTACTTTCGTCAAACAAACCTACGCAATTTCATTGTTTGAACTTAACTAACAAATATTGTTTAAACATTTAGTTAATGAACCTCAGTAATTTATCAAAATTAAAGTAAGATAGCCAAAAACCCAACCTGACACTTTTTTGAAATTGCCTAGAACTTGGCATAATCAACCTGCAAATAAACCTAAAAATATTCATGAATACACTTGAACAAAAAACTTGGATGACGCAAGCAGAGTATGCTAAAAAGTTGCGTCCTTTACTGCCGACAGAAGCATTTTTACCTGATATCAATAAACTCTGGATTCTCTTAATTAATCTGGCAATTATGATTTTAGGTTGGGGAATTGCCAATCATCTTGATGACTGGAATTGGTATTTTCTTTGGCTGTATTTACCATTAGCATTAGTGATGGCTAATAGTGTGATTGTTTTGCTTTTTAGTACCCACGATTTGCTTCACAGCCGCACAGTTACGAATCCTTGGTTGAGACAAATAATTAGCTTATTGGGATTCACAATGTTATGGATGCCGCCAACTTTATGGAAAGCAGTACACAATCGAGAACATCATAATAAAACAAATTCTTTGGAAGATCCAGATCGTAATTATTTAGATAATCAACCTAAAAATTGGGGTAAATGGATTCAGAATGCTTTTGTGCCGTCATCTGAGGTAAATCCTATTTTATTATTTATAGGAATGAGTCATGCTTGGGGCGTTCACACATTTCGGAATTTGACCTCAGTTTTATTATTCAATAATGGTAAGTCTGAGTATCCTGTAGTGGCTTTTACAGTTAGTGGGAAAGAACAACGGGCGATCGCTATAGAATTACTCATGATTATCGCCATCCATACCACTATCTTAACCTATCTGGAGTTCCACCCCATTAAACTACTTCTTAGCTACTTCTTGCCCATTTGGATAGGCTATGCGGGGCTGATATTTTATATCTATACCAATCATATGTTGTGCCGAATGACAAATGTAAATGATCCTCTCATTAATAGTCTCTCTATTCGAGTTCCTAAACTATTTGATGTCTTACATTTAAACTTTTCTCACCATACAGAACATCACATTTTCCCCGGCATAAATTCAGATTATGCGCCAATGGTGCAAGAACTATTACAAACATATTACCCTGAAAGATTTAACTTATTAAATGCGGGAAAAGCCTGGGAATTAATGATGCAAACACCCAGACATTACAAAAATGATCATACTTTCACAGATTGGTCTGGAAATAAATTTGTAAACTGTCCAATCTTAGGGATAAATCTCAGCGATATATAGTCAAATTCAATCAGAACCTATGGAGAAGTAATGTAGAGACTTTCCCCGTCAACTCGATTACATCTCCATCCAAAGACGTTCTAATTGTCTTTGCCAAGCTGCCAAAACTTTTTCTCTTCCCTGAGCATTTTGGTCAATATCTCCTAATAATCCTTCGGCATAAAAACGGTCTAGATTTTGCATAGTGGCTTCTAAGGATTGTCCCTGTTGTTTTGCGGCTTTAATAATTTCGCGGATACGAGTTTCTACTAAATTATTGAAAACATCATGAACACCAGCTTGATATAATGAAATCAGACGAGCGATCGCATTAGCAAAATCCCCATTAGTCAAAGTGCCACTATTATGTTGAAATACTCCCCAAATTACATCATCATAAACAGCATATCGTGTTTCCTGAGTATCATCAAAATTAGCCTCTAGAAACTGTGTCATAAAGGTTGCGGCTTCTTGTAAAGGCATAATTGGCAATAATATCCGCAACCAGGTATTATCTTCTGAAAGCAGCACCAACAACCGAAAATCAGCAGTTTCTACTTGCCAAGAACCAGGGGCAATAGATTTTACAACTTCAGCACTAAATAACTCTGTTAACGTACCCGCTATGTCTTCCGGTGTCATAATTATCTTTGAACTTTATCATCTAGAGTAACGCTTTTTGGCATAGGACTTACCCAAGTTTCACACTAAAAATCTGTTGTCAGGTGCTAATCTTAGCACTATTGACTTTTAGACTCAGTTGGTGATGTAGTCGCAGGTTCTAGTGGTGCGGGAGATTCTGCTGGTGGTGAATCAGCAGACTTTTGACGACGACGGAGGACTTCTGTTAAGCGTCTCTGACTTTTTTGTATTCTTTCGGTTCTACCTTCGTCCGATTGATTACTCGTGTCAGATTTTACGGGCTGAACTGAACGGCGACGGGCTGGAGATTCTTCTGTTTGCTTGGGTTGTTCAGGTTCAATAGACTGACGGGGTAGTGAAACTGGTTTACTTTTGGAGGGTGCAGATTCTTGTCTCTGTCTAGTTATATTTTCGGATGGAATATCGGTAATAATAACATTCGTTTTTCTGCGATTGCGTTGACGTGATTCTATCGAAGTGGAAGCAGCAGCTTCTTGTTCCGGTTTTTTATTAATGGCTTCTCGCTGTTTTTCTATTTGGCGTTCTTGAAGTTTACGGTGACGCTGTGATCCTTTAATAGCAAAGTTAACCGAGGCTCTTACTCCTTCTCTTCCTGCTTCTGTGGGCGTTAATTTCCACTCTTGAGCAGCTTTTTGAGCAGCTTCATCTAGTTCACTATCACCACTGGAACGGATCAACCGTACTCTCGTAACATTACCTTTATTATCTGTGTCAATAGCAACTTCTGGATTTCCTTCTGTGCCTCGCCGTCTGGCTCTCTCTGGATACTTAATTTGACACTGTAGACAATCCGCACGATTCAATTTAGAACTGTTTTCGATGGGAGGTTTGGGTGCAGTAGCTATTGGTGTATTTTCTGGCTTTGCTGTGTTTCCCACACCATTACCGGAATTGTTTCCCACACCATTACCGGAATTGTTTCCCACACCATTACCGGAATTATTTCCCACACCATTACCGGAATTATTCACCACACCATTACCGGAATCTTTACCTAAAATATTTCTCCAGCGATGATTACCTAAATTATTTAAAATATTTCTATTCTGCAAAACTGGCGTGGAAGTAGTGGAGTTGCTGGGGATATTATTAGAACTAATATTGGGTTGAGTTTCTGGCTTTAATAATGGGATTTCTGTAGGTTTAGTTTCTGATTGAGGTTGAGTAGATGCTAGGGTATTTGAATTTTCATCTAATTTTGGAATTGGTTTAGTTTCTGTCGGGATTGGTGCTATTGTTGGTTCAGGATTTGTGTTGACTATTGGGGTATTTTTTACAAGATTTGGTATGATTGCGGTTTGAGGAGGCGTGAGTATTGGGGATTGTTTACTAAGAAGATTATTCTTGGCTGTTGGTTGAGACTGTTTGCTTACAGGTGCAACAGAAGAGTTAATTTTACTAATAGTTATTTTTTTAGGTATGGAAATTTCGCCACCTTGATTACCACCACCAGAATTTATTTTTGGTTGGGATTTCATCTCTAGTGCTGGTTGGATTGGTTTCTGAGGGAGAGTTTCCAAAATTGTCAATTCAATTGGTTCACTTATAACTTCAGGTACTTTGAAGAAGAATTTATTAATAGCTAAAGCTAGTAGTCCAGTATGTAATGCTAATGAGCCAATAAAACTAAAAACTAGGAAAGTTTTTAAGGCTTCAGCCTCTTTTTCGCGCTGTTCTATAGTGATGCTTGATAAACTCATATTTTATGATTAGTTATTAATAATATGACAGTAATACAATAGAGGGCGGGGAAACCCCGCCCCTACAGGCTTTGCGGGTTGCTGGCTGGATTTCACAAAGAGTGAATACTGCTATAACTATAGGAACAATAAGCGAAAAGCCCCGCACATTGTTAAGCCATCAAGTTAGATGTAACTTTACTTCTTCCAGCCGTTATCAGCTTGTTGTAGGACATAAGCAGCTACATTTTCTATTTGCTCTGCTTTTAACCGACCCTTAAAGGCTGGCATTGCGCCTTTACCCTTAGTAACTTGAGCAATAATTGCTTCAGCCGAGTACATATCGTACTTTTCCAAATCTGCTTTTTTCAGGGTTTTGGCAGCATTAACTAAATTTCTGCCACCCGCATGACAAGAAGCACAATTAGCACTAAATACTTTAGCTCCACTAGCAGCGTCCGCGGCCAAAGCGGGACTACTGAAGGCAAAGGTGAAGATGGCTATGCCTATTAATAATACTGAGATGATCTTTTTCATGTGGTGTTCTCTCTACAACAATGTCTGAATCCGTGCAAGTATCCTCTACAATTCTCATTTGATTTTGTGGGATTAGTCAAACGACAAGCTGTCAAACTTGGTTCTCAATTATGGGAAATTGGCGATTAATTGATTGATAGCTTGAGGGTTTAGGCTGAAGGTAAATTTATGTGAATTTAAATTTACAATTAGCAAAAGGAAATTAATTATGAAACATAAAAGGTAAATTATTCGGATTCCTCCTTGATCTTTTAAACTTCATTTTTGATTGGCTAATCCTGAAATACCCTTTTCAGTGACACGACAAATCCGCCAATCATCTAAAATATCCGCGCCCATATTCCGGTAAAATGCTTGGGCTGACACATTCCAATCTAAAACGCTCCACTCTAAGCGCCCACAATCCTTTTCTAAGGCTATTTGAGCTACCTTTGCCAAAAGTGCTTTACCAATACCTTGGCGGCGATATTCTGGCAAAACAAAGATATCTTCGAGGTAAAGTCCTGGCTTGGTGAGAAATGTTGAATAATTATGAAAAAATATAGCAAAACCTACAGCTTGACCTTGAGATTCAGCTAAGATTGCGTCTACATATTTTGGTGAACCAAATAAATGATCTTTGAGGGCTTCAGCATTACCAATCACAGCATCGGATAGTTTTTCATATTTTGCAAGTCCTTGAATTAATGCAAATAGGGTATGAGAATCACTGGGTTGGGCAAAACGGATGATTAAATTAGTCATTAGTCATTAGTCATTAGTCATTGGTCATTAATTCACAGTTTATACTCAAGAGGTCTAATTTTTTCTAACCACAGGCAACTAACTAAGTAGGTGAACAGAAAAATTTAAAGGTATGTGAAGAAAAGTAAAATCACTCAAAACTCCCTTCCTGTTCACTGTTCCCTGTTCCCTTACCCCAACGACAATTTTTAACGCCCACCTACTTAATGACAACTGACTAATGACTAATGACTTATACTAACCAGCCTTTTAACCGTTTGGCTATGTGGGGGCGACGTAACTTTCGCATGGCTTTACTTTGGATTTGGCGAACTCGTTCACGGGAAAGGTTAAACATATTACCTACCTCTTCTAGGGTGCAGGGTTCGCTGCTGGTGAGTCCATAGCGGAGGGAAATGACATCTTTTTCCCTTGGGGTGAGTACGTCTCCTAGAACTTCCCAAATTTCCTGACGCATCATGTTTTCGTTCATTTTTGCTTCGGGAGACTGGTTATCTTCATCTTCTAGCAAGTCCATTAATTCTGTGTCTTCTTCTTTACCGACACGGTGGTTAAGGGAAAGTGCTTGTCGTCGAAGTTGTTGCAGTTGACGCAGTTGGTGAACCGTAATTTCCAAAGATTCAGCCATTTCGGCTTCCGTTGGGTTACGAGAGAGTTTTTGTTTGAGTTCCCGTTGTGCTTTTTTTAGTTTATTAAGTTTCTCAACAATATGGATTGGTAAGCGAATAGTTCGGGCATCATTAGCGATCGCTCTCGTAATTGCTTGTCTAATCCACCAATAAGCATAAGTAGAAAACTTATATCCTTTATCGGGATCAAATTTTTCAGAAGCGCGGTTTAAACCCATTGCTCCTTCCTGAATCAAATCGAGAAAAGGGACACCACGATTTAAATATCGTTTAGCAATAGAGACAACTAACCGGAGATTGGAGCGAATCATTTTTCGCTTGGCGACTCTACCCTGATACAAGCGGCTGTCCAGTTGTTTTTCTGTCATTTCCAATTGCGAAGCCACCTGAACCTTGCTAGGGTACGCTCCTAGTTCCAATTCTAAAGCCGCTTGCAATTCTTTGACTTCTTCCAAAAATCTGACTCGTCTGGCTAATTCCACTTCTTCATCAGGTTTGAGTAGTGGATAACGTGCCATTTCCTTAAAAAATGCGCCTACAGCATCATCATTTTCGGTTTTATTATATCCCGAAGGACGGGCTGCGGCCATGTCATCGCCATTGCGTTCTTCTGATTCCAAGTTTTCGACAATTGCAGTATCTTCATATACTACTTGATCTAAACTCTCAATTGTTGGTTCTTCATGATCAGTAATATTCTCTAGTATTTCCATTGTTCCCAATTCAGCAAGATTCATAGTTTCCTTTAGGGATGGTTGCTTTGTTTGGTACATAATTTAATCACAACAGCCTGTTTCAGACTGGGTAGTTTTCCCTTCAGGACAAATACACCCTTTTTCTCTAGCAAAAGACTCCCTTTTTGATCATTCCTTATCTGGAAGGTAAATCAGTATTTGTCCATTATTTTTGGTTATGGCTAGATACAACCCATGATCATTACTGGTTTTAGCACCCACAAAAAACTATCTTTTTTGGAAGATATATCGGCATATTCTTCGTTCTTTTCTTAATTAGCAAATATGTCAACCCTCCTGATCATCACTTTAACAAATATCCAAAATGTAGATAAACACTCCTATATATCCATCCTAAATGATCTGTGAAAAAATCTATTGCTTGTTGCCTGTTGTCTGTTTAGCACCTCCATGAATAAGCCAGGAAAGCTATATATTAAATTTTTGTGTATTTTTTGCAAAGTTTCTATGTTTGTCCGGGTTGGAAGATGAGAGTAATTGGATAAATCGCCATGTTGTTACTAGATTTATTTGTTCCTACGAAAATTTACTAAATAATCCAAAATACAAAAATAGAAACTTACAATCCGGATAATATTTATCGTTTAAAAGCATCGCATATTGAAAAAATATTTAATATCTATCAATGGGTGGAAAAGCTCTATGCCTGATTTCGTAGTTCAAAATGAGTTTTAATTAATAACACAATCACGTAAGAAGTTAGAAATAATAATTCAACACTTAATTCACTCATAGTATAGGTATAGTATGGGTATTTAAGAGTTAGAATACTTGTTAGACAAGAATTTGTCTAAAAGGGTTATCTCAGATTTATTCTGTATTTTGAATCCTTACTTCATTGCCTATTACTCATAATTACTCATTCTCTGAATGTATTTCTCAAGATAGGGTTGGTAGATTGAGGACACAAGTATGTAAATCAATTTTCAACTATTTATTACTCGGATACTAGAAGATAATTTGTCTGGTAGATTACATAAATTCCAGATTATCAAGTATTATGTGTAATTGAAGTATTGTAAAATACTATTTACATCAGGTAAAATCAAAGGATATAGTTAAGTAAGATTGAATAGAATTAACCAAGTCTGTAAATAGAATATTTGTTTATAAATTGAGAAGTTATGTATAGTATTAGCGTAAATTCATCGGTTATAACCGTATCTGAACCAGGAGGATTATATCAATCTCAAACAAAGTTGTCTCAATGGGTTGAAGTGCTTGTAGATTGTCCAGGATGTTCAGATTTATTTACCTATAAAATACCGGAACAGTTAGAAATCAAACCAGGGGATATTTTAAGTGTTCCTTTTGGTGCAACACAGGTAGGTGCGATCGCTATTCGCTTATTAACTCAACCTAATCTAGATATTCCCTTAGAAAAAATTCGAGAAGTTGAAGATGTGGTTAGTGAAGGGTTTTTTCCTGCTGGCTATTGGATATTACTTAACCGAGTTGCAGCTTATTACTATACACCTCTAATTCAAGTTATTCGCGTCGCATTACCACCGGGATTATTAGGAAGATCACAACGTCGTTTGCGGTTAACTCCCTTGGGTAGAGAAAATCTTTCTATTTACATTAGCCCTACAGCCCAGCAAGTAATCACACTTTTACAAAAAACGCCAACAGCAGACTATAGTTATCACTACATTCAACAAAAAGTTAAAGCTGCATATAGAGGTATTCGGGAATTAATCCGTTTGGGATTAGCAGAAAACTATTTAGAACCGCCACGACTCACCCAACCTAAATTACAAAAAGCTGTCACACTTCTGGATAATCATGATGACGATTTAACAACCCGTCAAAAAGAAATTGTCGAAGTTTTACGCCGACAAGGCGGAGAAATGTGGCAAAGTGAATTATTGCAACTTTGCGCTACCAGCACTTCTACACTCAAAGCCTTAGTAGATAAAGGCTATATAGTCATTGAAGACAGAGAAATATTACGCCAAGAACAAGGACCCACAGTAGCCGGAGATTGGGCTAAATCCTTAACACCAGCCCAAAATAACGCCTTAGAAACAATTAATTCTTTAACTGGATTTACTCAAGTATTGTTACATGGGGTGACAGGTTCAGGAAAAACAGAAGTATATTTACAAGCCATATCACCATTACTCGCACAAGGAAAATCCGCCCTTGTTTTAGTTCCCGAAATCGGACTCACCCCCCAACTCACAGACAGATTCCGCGCCAGATTTGGAAACAAAGTCCACGTTTATCACAGCGCCCTTTCCGACGGTGAACGTTACGACACTTGGCGACAAATGCTCACAGGAGAGCCGCAAATCATCATTGGGACTCGCAGCGCCATTTTCGCCCCTTTGCCCAATCTAGGCTTAATTATCCTGGACGAAGAACACGATAGCAGCTTTAAACAAGATTCCCCCATTCCTACTTACCACGCCCGCACTGTCGCTCAATGGCGAGCCGAATTAGAACATTGTCCGCTAATTTTAGGTTCTGCGACTCCTTCTTTAGAAAGTTGGGTAAGTAGAAATCATCAATATTTATCGTTACCAGAACGGATTAACTCCCGTCCATTACCACCTGTGGAAATTGTGGATATGCGTCAAGAGTTAAAAGAGGGAAATCGGTCTATTTTTAGTAGAAAGTTACAAAATGCACTGCAACAATTAGAAGCAAGACAACAACAGGGAATTTTATTTATTCACCGACGAGGACATAGTACCTTTGTCTCTTGTCGCAGTTGTGGTTATGTATTGGAATGTCCCCATTGTGATGTTTCCCTAGCTTATCATCATGTGGAAGCGGGAGCGCCAGAATTATTGCGCTGTCATTATTGTAATTATGGGCGTTTACATCCTCCCCATTGTCCCGAATGCAGTTCCCCTTATTTAAAGTTTTTCGGAAGCGGTACTCAACGGGTAGCGCAAGAATTAACTAAACAATTTCCCAATTTGAAAATAATTCGCTTTGATAGCGACACCACTACAAAGAAAGGTTCGCACCGTGAACTCCTAACTAGATTTGCTAACGGTGAAGCGCATTTATTAGTGGGAACACAAATGCTAACTAAAGGGTTAGATTTACCTCAAGTTACCCTTGTGGGTGTAGTTGCGGCGGATGGATTATTACATTTATCTGATTATCGCGCCAATGAACGCACATTTCAAACTCTGACTCAAGTTGCAGGAAGGGCAGGAAGAGGGGATGATCCGGGGAGGGTAATTGTCCAAACCTATACTCCAGAACATCCGATTATTGAAGCTGTGCAAAAACATGATTATCAATCTTTTTGTGATGCAGAGTTAGCACAAAGACAAGCTCTGAATTATCCTCCCTATGGGAGATTAATTTTATTGCGGTTAAGTAGTTTAGATCCGATTCAAGTCCAAAATACAGCCCAAATCATTGCTACATTTTTAAACGATAAGGAAGGGTTTGAGATATTAGGACCCGCACCTGCTAGTATTTTACGAGTAGCTAACCGTTATCGCTGGCAAATATTACTCAAGTTTGCTCCTGATGCTTTACCTAATTTACCAGATTGGCCAGAAGTGCGATCGCTTTCTCCTGCTTCCGTGAGTTTAACAATTGATGTAGATCCCATTAATATTATGTAGTCGGGGGTAGGAACAGCTTGATAATTTCTCCCCATAACTATCCATATATTACTGTTTGTCCAAGTCTTCAATTAGTTGATCAACAAATTCCCTTAACCGTTGCTGCTGTGTTAGGGACGGTTTTAATTTTTTCTCTGACCCCAGGCAACACCTTAAACTGCAAAGGTGATTTATCGCTGTCCAGATGTGTCTAGATTTTGGTAATTTTGGGTAAGTTTTATAGAACGGAAAATAAATTATTGTCAGAATCAGGATTTACAGGATTTTAGAAAACCTACTTAATTGATAATGGTCGTGAATGTTGTCAAAGATCAATTGATTATCTAAGTAATGGGACAGAATTAATTACACAATTGATTTTTCTGTTCCCAGTTAAGAGTTCCCTGTCTCTCTCTCTCAACGAGTGAATTTAATTTTATCCGACTACTTAGCGAAACGAAGCATCTCAAGAGATTCTTCACTACACTTCGTTTCGTAATGCCTCTGGCACGCTGCGCGAACAGAATGACATTGGGCATTTCTTTTTGTGGAGTTCTCTTAGGGTGGAGTCAATCCAAAATCCAAAATTGTCAATCCAAAATCGAGTGCCATGAGTTGTTAGAATGGTAAAACCCTAAAATTTACCTGGGATATACGGATTTAAACCTGTCTCCATGTCTTACGAACCACTGCACCATAAGTATCGGCCAAAGAGCTTCGCTGAACTAGTGGGTCAAGAGGCGATCGCTACTACCCTAACAAATGCCATCCTCTCAGCGAAAATCGCCCCTGCCTATTTGTTCACTGGCCCCAGAGGTACAGGAAAAACTTCCAGTGCGAGAATTCTTGCTAAATCTCTCAATTGTCTCCAAGGCAACCAGCCAACCCCCCAACCCTGCGGCGTTTGTGAAATCTGTCAGGGTATTACTAAAGGCTATTCTACTGATGTTATTGAAATTGACGCTGCTAGTAATACTGGTGTTGATAATATCCGGGAACTGATTGAACGGGCGCAGTTTGCCCCGATGCAGTGCCGTTATAAAGTATATGTGATTGATGAATGTCTAACAGGAGATTCTTTAATTCTCACTAATACCGGACTTGTTCGCATTGACAACCCGAATATTAAAGGACAAAAAGTTCTTAGTTACAATGAATCCTCTAAAAAATGGGAATTTAAAAAAGTTGTCCGTTGGTTAGATCAAGGGGAAAAGCAAACTTTAGTTATCAAAACAACTCACAGAGAAATTAAGTGTACAAGTAATCATTTAATCAGGACTGATCAGGGATGGATAGCAGCCAAAGACGTAAAAGAAGGAATGAAGATACTATCCCCTGTGAATGTGGATGCGGCACGCTCATTTACAAATTTGGAGAAGGTAGAATCTGTTCACCTCGCTGGAGTTGAGCGAGTTTATGATCTGGAAGTTGAGGATAATCATAACTTTGTAGCTAATGGATTACTAGTACATAACTGTCATATGCTAAGTACCGCAGCGTTTAATGCGTTACTTAAAACCCTAGAAGAACCACCCAAGCACGTTGTTTTCGTTCTGGCGACAACAGACCCACAAAGGGTATTACCAACAATTATTTCTCGTTGTCAAAGGTTTGATTTTCGACGAATTCAGTTAGAGGCAATGGTAAAACATTTAACACATATTGCCGATAAAGAAAGTATTAATATTTCCCATGATTCCCTGACTTTAGTGGGACAAATTGCCCAAGGGGGATTAAGAGATGCAGAAAGTTTATTAGATCAATTAGCTTTAGTCACTGGGGAAGTGACACCAGATAAAGTTTGGGATTTGGTGGGTTCAGTCAGCGAAAAAGACCTATTTGGATTGTTAGAAGCGATCGCTCAAGATCAAGCAGAAATAGTCCTAGACACTACCCGGAAAATCCTCGATAGAGGACGAGAACCCCTAATTATTCTCCAAAATCTCGCCGCTTTTTATCGAGATTTTCTCATCGCTAAAACTGCCCCCAATCGTCAAGATTTAGTTGCTTGTACTCAGTCAACTTGGACATCATTAGTTGAATTTGCCCAAAAATTTGACATCAGTACCATCTTGCTAGGACAACAACATCTGAGAACAGCCGAAGTCCAACTAAAAAACACCACTCAACCCCGGTTATGGTTAGAAGTAACATTACTGGGATTATTACCCAGTGCCAATATTCAAATCCCAACTGCAAATATCCCGCCAAGAACCAATACAACCGCAACCCCAACATATCCACCCGTTGCTGCACCACCAGCATATCCACCCACAAATCATAATCCATCTGTTAATTTCGCACCACCACCACCCCAAGAACTTGTATCTCCACCACCCATAAACCATCAACCAGTAGGAGAAAGTTCACAATATGATTTAACTCAACTTTGGCAACAAGTTCGTGGACATATTCAACAGTTACCCACACAAGCATTACTGGGTCAAATGTGCCATTTAATGGAATTTAATGGTAATACTGCCCGTGTAGGTGTAAAAGCGGTTTGGTATGACAAAGTGAAATCTTATTTACCTATTATCACCACAGCCTTTAGACAAACTTTCCAGCAAGAAATTCAAGTTACTTTAGAAAAAGCTACCACTGCAAACGCCACATCTACCAGAAGAAATCCACCACCACCAACTTCTCCTCCAGTTCAACAACCACCGCAACAAACATATCAACAAACACCAGAACCACAACCCACACCACAACCAGTAGCTACAGTATCCACGCCATCACCTACACCAGTCCAAATTGAGTCTGTTGTTACCAATACAGCACCAGTACAAACTCTTTCTCCGCCACCAGTGTCACCATCTCCATCAAATTGGGATCATGATGGAGTCGTTAAAGCTGCGGAAAGTTTAGCCAAATTCTTTTCGGGAGAAATTATTCGGATGACAGATGACAGTTTCCAACTATCGGACTCTGTTAGTTCCGCAGAAACACCGGAGATATATGAATCCTATGTTGATGATGAATATAATTAAATAAGGAATGTGAATTAAATAAGGTGCAAAAGTAGGGTGTGTTAGCGACAGCGTAACGCACCATTCCAGGTTACATCAGAATTGCAGGTTATTAAATTTGCGTTCCTAAGAGAACTCCACAAAAAAATGATCCAATTTTGTGGGATGGGCATCCTTGCCCGTCCTTGATGATTAGCGGGCAATTCGTCCCGCACCACAGGAAATTTTGGGATATTTTTTTGATTGGAAGTCTCTAATAAACCTGTGCTGCATGAGTTGTCATTGCGAGTGAAAGGAAGCAATCTCTTGACAACCGATAAACCACCTAACGCAAAAATCTCTCAAACCCTTATTCCTCTGTGTCCTCTGCGCCTCCGTGGTTCGTTAATCAGGATAATTTATTTCTTGGAAGTCCCTAAAACTAACGCAACACTGGCGGTAATCGTGGTCTACCAGTAGAAATTGCATAGTTAATTACTAACAATTGTAACCATAATCCTGGAAAGCGATTTTCTAACCAAGATTGATTCCATTTTAAGAATTGTGGAAACCATGTCCCCAAAATCAGACTGACTAAAGCATGACGAGCAAAACTCACATAATTACCCAGCCAACGTAATAAATCTCGCCAACCAGCTAATTGCCAAATCCACAATAATAAAGCCGGATTTTTCATGGCTGCTTTCAAAGCGAGACGGTTAAAAGTGAACCAATCACAACGATCTTTAATGAAATTATCTGTAACTTCCGGGGTTTCATCTGTTAATAACCCAAAGAAAGTATTCAGCATCGCATTTATCATTTGGGGGGCGATAAATTTCCCAGTGGGAACCATCATTCCCTTAGAAAACAACCACATTACCGCCACATTACTTTGGTAAGCCCGAATTTTATTTAAGTGTTGCTGACTTAATAAATCATGTTTGAGCGCGATATTTAACAGAGTAGTTAATCGGTCTAAATTGCGGACTAAAGAACCAAAACCAGTAAAAACTAGAGGAGACTGCAAAGAAGCAGCATCACCAATGGAAATTAATCTATCAACTGCAATAGTGCGATCGCTACTATCTACACTAAAATGTCCCGGTATATAGCCAAAAGTGGGTTTCCTCCACACTAATTTATCCAAGTCACAACGCCGATACTCTGGCAAAATTGTGAAAAAATCCTCATACATTTCCAACAGAGAACCAGGATTTTGCTCATTCACCTCATGATAGTGAAACAGATAAATCGTCAACTCTTCCCCAACCCCAGGAAACAACTCCCAAATCAACTGTCGTCCCCTAGAAATATCCCCATGACTATAGAGAACATCCCCATATTCAGAATCCCAAACCCCAGGCTCAAAGCCCTTTTCAATCACCGCTCCCACCGTTGGACACACACTATCAAAAGCCCGACCACCATTTAATTGCCAAGCAATCGGTGAAGCCGTTCCCATTGCATCTATCAACAACCTTCCACTCACTTGCCGTTCATTTCCAGTAGGCAAATGTTTGACATTAATAGCAACTTGTGTAGAACTAATATTCACCTGGGAAAACTCCGTTTCGTCCCAAATATCACCACCAGCAGCTTGAAGTTTTTCTCCACATAATGCTAGTAACCTTTCTGAATCTAAAGCTATATTCAGAACAGTAGGAGTGTGGAGAACAGGGGATTTTAACTTAGCAGGATTATTCCCATCAAAAAACTTATTAAAACCGTCCTTATACTCTCTTGAAATAATTTCTGCTAATTCAGCATTGGTTAATAAACCCAAATTGATTAAACTTTGGATTTCATCACGAGAAATATTCCATTCTCTGTTCATTTTACCAAAAGGTAATCTTTCCACCAACAGCACTTTATAGCCCAATTTAGCCATGACGGCGGCATGAATTGACCCCAAAGCACCACCAATATAAATCAGGTCATACTCAGGACTAGCAGCAGGAGAAAGAACAGGTGATGTTTCCTGACTATTCCCTTGATAAAATACCACTTGACGGGGCTTTTGCGGATTTCTTACCCCTTCGCGCCACCGTTGTTCCCACCAGTAAGCCCGGTTGAGGTGATATTCCCCATTAGACATTTTCTGAAAATACTTAACAGTTAAGGGATAATAAGGTTCTAGCTCTGCGAAAATTGAATTTTGGGCATCAATGACAGGTAGTTCCGGGTAGCAATTAGGAAAGCGACCTCTAATTTCCTGTGTCAGAGATTGGAGAATACCTCTCTCCCCTGGAAAAGGTTCATCTCCCCAACGGAATACCTTGAGATAAGTTGTTCGCTGCACCGACCACACAAATATAGACAGTTCCACATCACCAGCAGTGGTACTTTGAACCGCGCTTCTCAACCGCAAACCATCTGGGGTAACTAATTTTTGCCCATTTTCAACAACAAAATCTGTTTGTAGCCATTTGCTAACGGATACTGTATCGGGCGTAGGAATTTCTAAATAAAGAAGTTCTTGCATATTTTTCTGATATCTCCTATCAATCTACTCAGTTAGACAGATTAAAAAAAGGCAGAAACTAGGTTAGAATCTGCGCTGATTAACTTCATAAAGATCCCATAAAGAATTTTAATGATTTATCAAGTATAAGGACTCAGGATACATAAGGTTTGAGATGGAAGGAAACAGGGAACAGGGAACAGGGGAGAAATTCCATTCTCTATTCTTCAATTTCTTTCTCCTAAACTCCTGATAGCGTAGCGTGGCGTTAGCCATACTCCTGACTCCTGACTGGGCGCAAGCCCTGCGCCCCTACATCCTGACTCCTGACCCCTGAATTCTTACGTTTATTGTTCATATTGTAAATTTCCTAAACCCACGCCATGAATTATCCTATCCCAGACAGTCCCCAAGAAATATCTGCACTCAGAAAACAGCCAGTTGATGAAGAACTAGTTGCTGCGGTAATTGCTGGTGTAGTTAGAGTTGTTCGCGCACAGGGTCAGTCCTTAGATCAATTAACGACCCAAGTATTAGCAGATGATCAAATGTTAGATAGACAACAAAGACGCTGGTTAAGTCAGTTAGTTGCTCAAGTATGGGAAAACTTTCCTTGATGCACCTATAATAGGACTTGCTGATAGCATAGCGTAAAAGTCTTTTTCTTAGGACTTTAAAGCTCGGTCAATGTCTTCATAGAAGAGTCGCCGAGAAGCCCACACTCACCTGTTCGCGCAAGAGTACCGCAAGGCACAAGGGAGTGTGTGGAGTATGTCACTGTTTATTGTAAATGGTGTAGCAATTACTAGTATATTATGGTGTAAATAAAGCAACCATTTTTAAGCATTGTAATTAATAGACATCTCCAGAAGTTAAAGATACTTGACCTGAAAGTAGGGGCGCAGGGTCTGCGCCCAGAAACGATTCATCAATATACTAAACACGGCTGAGAGATGGAATTTTGTAAAATCACGAAAAACCCTGATTTGTAGGGTTAAAGCAAGAGCTTAAGCTCTTGCTTTACCTCTACCTACAGAATCAAATAATTAAGCCGTGTTGAGTATAACAGTATGAAATTTATTTACCCCAACCCGTAATGGCTATTAAGAATGCTTGCTTTATTTGCGCCATGCTATAATAGATAGAGGTTTTGGCTAATGGTGTCTCAAAATAGGTGAATTTTTCTTTGTCGGATTTGGAAAATTGAGGATATCCAGACAGTTAAAACTGTTCCCTGCCCTCACAGACAACTTATTCAGCAAGCCCTATTTATACATTAAAAACTTTTCAAACATCTTCTTAGTTTTTTTAATTTTTTCTTAACCCTTAATTATTTATTTGTTAACCAATCTAAGATAAGTTTGCTATGTAGTCAAATTTTTAGGCATTTTTTAAATCTCAAGAAAACTAAAATCCTCACAGCAGAATAAGTAACAACAAATCTCTAATTGCAAAAATGGAAACATTCAAATGCAATTATTTTAATAACAGTCAGTAACTCAGCCCTAAAGGGACTGAGCTTGTAAGAAATTGCAAGCTGTACTGACCAGTCTAAGTCTTCACTGACTACGTTTTTTGAGTCACGACACCCCGGAATGCGTAGCTAGTTCCCTGCTCTGTCATTTGCAATTAAACAGTTTTAAAGTCACTGAAACAGTGTTGCAAGTCTAAAAAGCTCTTAAAACATTGACGTTCGCGCAGCGTGCCGTAGGCATCAGCTAACATTACCCCAGAAATGGGAGGCTCTTCGGAGCAACACATTATGCGTACAGAGTTGGGAATTTTGAATCGGTAATTGTCCCGTTGAAAGTACATTACAAAAGTACACCGAATTTACCAACTCCAAGGCGGTAATGAAAAAATATTCAAGGCGGTTAAAACCGCACGAGTCGTTTCCCTCTCAGCACGCTTTGTGTCTGAGTTTCCCACTTACCGGGTATTTTTATGATAAACTTTTGTAGAAACTTTCCTTTGGAAATTTCGGTTCTTCGGTTATTTTTATGGAAAACCTAGTTCAAAATCATTGAAAGCCCTATTGTGTAGGCATTTCATTGAAAATATGGAAATAATTGTTTATAACCCTTGTCCCGTAAGGGTTTTGTTATCATCAATCCTCAATCACCATAAAAGAGACGCAAGAGCCGAAATTTCCTCCTGGTTCTATCAGCGTTCTTTAATAAAAATACGTAAACAAATTTAAACCAGTATCTACTAATTTTTGAACAGGAGCATGACAATGACAACATCATTTGTACCAGCAGGTAGCACGAATTACACCCTAGTTGGTACGGCAGAAGATGATATTCTTGATGCCTTAACTGGAGGGGGAAACAATATCCTTCAAGGTGGTGATGGGAATGATGAGTTATTTGCCTATACTAATGATAAACTCTTTGGAGAAGCAGGAAATGATGAACTCCACTCTGAGGGTAATGGTGGCAATACCTTAGATGGTGGGGATGGTAATGATATTATTTTTGCTGACCGTAATGATACTATTTTAGGCGGCGCAGGTGATGACACAATTTTTGGTAATCGCGGTGGCAATACTTTAACTGGTGGCGCGGGTAAAGATACATTCTGGCTGGCTAATGCCGAATATCCCAACAGTCCAAATATCATTACAGACTTTAATCCCGCAGATGATAATCTGCGAATTGATATTGACGGTATCAAATTAGACAAGCTCAGTTTCTCGGCTCAAGGAAATGACACTGTAATTAGTGCAAATAATACACAATTTACTATTCTTAAAAATCAAAATTATGAATTACCAATATTTACGATTACTTCAGCTTCAGCAATAGAAGGAAGTGCAATCAATTTTACTGTCACCCGCACAGGAGATAAGCAAACTACTCGCAGTGTAACTGTATCTACGTCTATTGGTACTGATGATACAGCTAGTGCAAATGACTTAACTGCAAAAACAGAAATTCTCACATTTGCAGCAGGTGAATCTAGCAAAACCTTTACGGTTCAAACAACTCAAGATAGCCTATTTGAAGGCAATGAGACTTTCACTGTTAGTTTGAGTAATCCTACAAATAGTGCAGTTATCAGTCCTAATAATGGTACAGCGAAAGGGACTATTAATAATGATGATGCTGCACCTATAAACCAAGCTCCCACAAATATTACTCTACAAAATCCAATTACAACCCTTTCTGAAGGGACAAGTACCACAACTAGGCTCAAAGTAGCTGATATTGTTATTACGGATGATGGACTAGGAAGCAATACTATCTCTTTAACAGGTGTAGATGCTACTAGTTTTGAAGTAGAAGAAACAGTTCTTTACATCAAAAAAGACACAAAGTTGGACTATGAAACCAAGAACAGTTATGGTGTAACAGTCAATGTTGATGATACCACCGTAGGTAATACTCCTGATGTTTTTACCAACTTCACTCTCACGGTAACAGATGTAAATTATGCTCCCGAAGTCAAACCAAATCAAATCTTTAGCTACACTGAAAACAAAACAGCAAATTTCCAAGTAGGAACTGTTTTGGCTACGGATGACATAGCTGTAACAGGTTTTGCGATCGCCAGTGGAAATGATTCTGGTTTCTTTAACATTAATAATCAAGGTATAATCACCCTGACGGACAAGGGAGTGACCAGTGCAGCCAATGACTTTGAACGCAGTCCTAATAGTTTTACATTAGGGATTATTGCTAAAGATGCAGCAGAGGCTACTTCCCAGGTTACGAATGTGACTATTAATGTTACCAATGACCCAACGGATGATAACAAAAAACCAAATCTGCAAAGCTTCACCCAAAATGGACAAGAAGATCAAATAATAAGTTTTGGTATTGGAGACTTCAAAGACAAGGGTAAATATCAAGACGAAGACAATAATGATTTAATGGCAATTAAGGTAATAAGTTTACCAACCGCTGGAAGCCTAACCTTTGTGAATGGTCAACAAGTGACTAAAAATCAAGAGATATTAGTTAATGACCTAGCTAATCTGCGATATAATCCCGTTGTTAATGCTAATGGTAATGTTGCCACATTGACAGTAGCAGCGATTGATAATGGTACTCCAAAAGTAGAATCTGATCCTGCTACAATCACAATCAATCTGACTCCGGTAAATGATCCTCCCGTTGCAAAAAATGATCAATTATCTGTCAGTCAAGGAAGTGCGGGAACTATCAACCCTTTAAACAATGATAGTGACCCTGAAGGAGATAGTTTAAAGCTCACCGGCAAAACCGACGGTAAATATGGCAAAGTAGATATCAATGGCAATAATTTGACCTATACGCTGTTAGATGGCAATTATTTGGGCAATGATGTCTTTAGTTACACTGTCTCTGATGGTAGTCTTTCCGCAAGTGCTGATGTTAGGGTGACGGTTACGGGTAAAGCTACAACTGCTACAGTAGCACCAACTCAGCTAATCTCAATTGCTCCTGTTGATAAACTGATTCCCAAGGAAGCAGGTACATTAACTGGTATTGTTGATAAATTGGGCTACGAATTTCCTAATAACTACAACCCATCCCTTGTCAAAAACTCCCTGCAAAATGCCCTAAATCAGACCACCGCAGCTTTTAATAATCTGTTCGGTCTCTATGAGGTGGATGATGTAACGGGGTCTGTAAATGGCATTAAACCCGGGGAAATCGGTTATGCGAAAGCCGCTTTGAGTAAGGTAGTAGATAACTTTATTGTGCGGGTAGGGGGTTCAAGTAGTGGTGCTGCGAGTGATGTCGTTGTCAGTGGTGGTAAAATCTATTCTCCCTTTGTAATTGCTAATGGTGGTAACTTCTCCGGTAATCTCCAACAAGCGATTAATGCTTTCTTTGCTGCGAACCCTAATAATAGTCCGGCTACCGCGCAAAATTACACGACTTTACCTGTAGCCTATTTTAGCTTTGGGGTAGCTAACCCGGACGGTGCGGCTCATTTGAGAAGTTTTGGGAATAACACCTTTGGTTTTGAAGATCTACCTGCGGGTGTGGGGATAAGTGACTACGATTTTAATGATGCGGTTTTCTCTTTTGGAGCGATAGCGTAAGCCTATTTGATTCTCCGGGTAGGGGTAAGAGACTTCCAATTAAAAAAATATCCCAAAATTTCTTGTGGTGCGGGCCGAAAAGCCCGCTAATAATATAAGGACGGGCAAGATGCCCATCCCACAAGGTTGAATCATCTTTTTTGTGGAGTTCTCTTAGAGGATGTTTGAAAAGTGTTATTCCGTAATTTTCATCACATTGCTACCCCCCTTAGTCCC
>NZ_VILC01000010.1:92226-99914 GCF_009712065.1 Aphanizomenon sp. UHCC 0183
TAAGAGTAAGAGGATTGCCTGTACATCTCAATTTATGGAAAGCCCTGAAAAAATCACCATAATTCCTCTAATCAACCTTGCCACATCAAGGTTTAATTATGATAAATCCTCAATCACCGTAAAAAATACGTAAAAGCCAAAATTCTGAAAAACAACTATTTTATGCAACTGTGATCTAAAATAGAGTCTTAGAGACAATATTTTTAGAGTTGTCAAAACTCCAAGACTGCAAATATTGTGTCAAGAAAACAATAACATTTATTCTATACATTTCAATTCTATGAAAGCAGAAGTGATTGAATTAATAACAACGGTTTTCCATGTTTTACGAGTTAATCTGCGGTGGATGACTTGGAATCTATTTTTGGCTTTCATCCCTTTGGCTTTAAGTGTTTGGCTATTTCGCAAAAAACGCGGAGTTTCATGGATTTGGTGGCTAGGATTTCTGAGTTTCTATGCTTTTTTACCAAATGCGCCTTATTTATTAACTGATGTTATTCATTTAATAGATGATATCCGGCGAGTTCAGTCAGTATGGATGATTACATTAGTGTTAATGCCTGTGTATTTTGTGGTCATTTTTGGCGGATTTGAGGCTTATGTCATATCTTTGATAAATTTAGGTTACTATTTACACCGAACGGGTAAAAGCAAATGGATTTTTTCTGTTGAATTAATGACTCATGCTCTTTCTGCTGTTGGTATTTATTGGGGAAGATTTTTACGGTTTAACAGTTGGGACTTTATTACTCAACCAGATGCAATAATCACGAAAGGTGTAGAGGAAATACTTGGTAAACAGCCGTTGGTAATTATTACGATTACTTTTGTAGTTCTTTGGGTTTTGTATTGGTTTATGAAACGAATTACTTTGGGTTTTGTTAACAATGGTGCTACTTCACAACTAAAGGATCATCATATTCACAATATTAACTAATGACATAAGTAGGTGAACACAATAAAACCAATCTGTGTAAAGAAAAGTAAAATCGCCCAAACCCTCTTCACTCTTGCCTCTTGCCTTGCCATAACGACGATTTTCAATGCTAACCTACTTACAGCAGAATTCAGGAGTCAGGAGTGAAATTGGTTTGCTGTTCCAATACTTGTCAGTTAAGCTCAAAAAATAGAATTACGTAGGTTGGGTTGAGGAACGAAACCCAACATTTACCAGTATTTGTTGGGTTGCTGTCCGACTTTGGATTTAGATTCTGTAACTTATTAATCTACTGTAAATTTAATATCCCTGATTTCTTAAAGAAGTTGGGGATATCAACAAAAAAATTCCTATTTAGATTTAAAATAGAAAAGCAAATATAAAAAACTATAAAAAGTGAAATTGGTGAAACAGCGATTAGATACATTATTAGTAGATTTGGGATTATGTGCTTCCCGTCAACAAGCACAGCGGCTAATTCAAGCTGGAGAAGTAACTGTAAATCAACATAAGATTGATAAAGTCGGCACAGAAGTTGATATTACCGCCCAAATTCAAGTTAAAGAACGTCCTCCTTTTGTGTCTCGTGGTGGGGAAAAACTGGTCAAAGCTTTAGAATGTTTTGGAATTTCTGTAACTGACAGAATTTGTTTAGACGGGGGAATTTCTACAGGTGGATTTACAGATTGTTTATTACAAGCCGGCGCAAAACAAGTTTATGGTGTAGATGTTGGTTATGGACAAGTTGACTGGAAAATCAGAAATGATCAACGGGTAATTTTAAAAGAACGCACGAATTTACGTCAACTACAACCAGGGGAATTATATGCTGAAAATGCCATATTTCCTGATTTGATAGTTGTGGATGTTTCCTTTATTTCTTTAACTAAAATTTTGCCGGCGGTATGGCAATTAACACAAGCCCCCAGAGAGGCTGTATTGCTGGTAAAACCACAATTTGAGGTTGGCAAGTCTCGCATCGGCAAAAAAGGCGTTGTCCGCGATTCTGATGACCAAGCTGATGCAATTTTTAATGTGATGAAAGGGGCGTTAGAGCTAGGATGGAAATATAAAGGTTTAACTTGGTCGCCAATCACAGGACCTGCGGGAAATATTGAATATCTTTTATGGTTGGGAATGGAAAGCGAAATTATCCCTCCAACTTTAGCAGCAATTCAAGAAATTACTAAACAAGTCATGCAGGAGTTTGGGAAAAAATGATGAATAATCAAGATTTTAGTTGGTGTTTTGGGTTGGTACTTACTTCGCCTCTAATCTTGTCATCATCGTCACCTCCTACGCAAAGTTCTAGAGCTAACAAGGCTTTGTATGAGTTGACATAGACCTAATGGCTATTTATCTGTTGCTAGTTAGGTGACGGGTGAAATCGCTACCATTACACAGAGTAAATGCGTAGTTTTAGCTCGTAGGAGATGGTATCGTTAGGCTCATTAAAAGAATAGCTCAGTATCAGTATGTTCCCATAGCAGATCGTCTTTATGAAGAATATCTCCAAGAAATTAGTCGGGAGGGTTTAATATGACAGGACATAAAAAGTTTAGCAATCTTACTAAAGATTTCTCCGCAGAAAGAAAAGCCAAAATTGCTACTCAAACAGCTAAACTAAAAGAAGAAATGGCATTAACTGAATTACGCCAATCTTTAAAAATATCTCAAGCTCAATTAGCTGAAAAGTTGCAAATTAAACAACCTGCTATTTCTAGATTAGAAAATCGCACTGATATGTATGTTAGTCATCTGCGAGAAGTTATTGAAGCTATGGGAGGAGAATTGAAAATAACGACAAAATTCCCTGATGTTGAAGTAACAATTACTAATTTTGAAAATTTGGCAATGGATATTGATGAGTAGGAGTTGAAGATAGAGAAAAAATTGAGATTTTTTAATTTTTAGAGTTTTGCTAAAATGTAAATGGCTATAAAACAAGGAAATATTCAGCTATGACACTTGCTAATTTATCAATTCCTCAACAATATACACTTGATCTTGAACCAGAAGGACGTTTAACTTTACCTAAAGAAATCCAAACCATGCTGAATTTAGAATCTGGAGACAGATTAATTTTAACTCTGGAAGATAATGGAAAACTCCAATTAGTCAGCCTCAAACAACAAGTTAAAAAATTAAGAGGTTTATTAAAAGATAAATCACCTGATAGAAACTTGGTAGATGAACTTATCCAGGAACGCAGACAGGAGTATTTAAGTGAATAAATCTGTGTTAGATGCTTCTGCCTTTTTAGCTTATCTTAGAGATGAACCAGGAGCAGAAATTGTAGAAAATGCGTTGATTGATGGGTGCTATATCAGGGCAAACGCACCTAAATTCTGTAATCCATGTCCAGCAAGAGTTTCAACTTTTAGTTACAAAACTAAACAATCGTCAAAACCTTGGTCCAGTAAGCATTCTAAAAATAAGATGCGTTTGCCCTGGGTGCTATATTAGTATTATTAATTGGGTAGAGGTATTGTCAAAAGTTGTTGATTTAGGAGAATCACCAGAGGAAATTATTAAACGATTGAGAGATGAAGGCACATTTATGACAACTACTAAATTTCCTGAGTATCATTGTATGATTATCCCACCCCCCAATTCCCAAAGAGCGATACATTTGCTAAAATTGCAATCATCATAACACCAATTAATCACTATGTACTCCACTAATCCACACCAAGAACTCTTACAAGCGATCGCTAACCTTAGTGATAGCGAAGCGCTCCGTAGGAATCAACAAATCCCACTTATCTTACAATTTATCTCATCCCTAGAAACACCTATTAACAATTATCCAACTTCAGCTAAAACAGTTTTAGAACGAATGGGTGGTTATCCCAAATTTTTACTAGAAGGATCAGGAGATTTTTCAGATAGAGATGTACGCAAAAAAGCGATCGCTGACAGAATTCAGGCAAGACATCAAACAAGAACTCATGAATAATTATCCCCTGATTCTAATTGATACTGGAATTCTTGTTGCCTTCTATGACCGTAAAGACAAGTATCACCAACAAGTTGTTAACTTTTTTAGCACCTGTACCAGTCAACTCATCACAACAATTGCCTGTGTTACAGAAGTGATGTGGTTACTTGCCCCAAATACAAAAGTGCAAAACGAATTCTTATCTGCCTTATCAATAAGAGTTTTCTTATGCGAACATTTACTGCCATCAGACTATCAAAGAATCCAAGAACTTAACACGATTTATCGCTTATTGCCATTTCCGAAAGATTAA
The DNA here is from genome assembly GCF_009712065.1 of Aphanizomenon sp. UHCC 0183. Lineage (NCBI taxonomy): Bacteria > Bacillati > Cyanobacteriota > Cyanophyceae > Nostocales > Aphanizomenonaceae > Aphanizomenon > Aphanizomenon sp. UHCC 0183. Next base: position 96,418 of record NZ_VILC01000010.1, read on the forward strand.
ACATTTCTGCTATTGCCACTCTAGATAAAGACTTTAATATTTATCGCCGCTATCGCAAGCAACCATTTAATCGCATATTTTTACCTTAATTAGACGAGCAAAATTAAACTTGTATTGCTTTGAGATAAAGGGCGATAGGGCGATCGCTGACTTGTTAATTCATTTTTTGATTTGTGATAACGGAGTGCGCCACTTTCAATTATTTTAGCCCTACTATACTAAAATTCTCTCAACCAAAATCTGATTCATAATTTACTGCTTCAAGGAAGCCGCCGCAACTGAAGCAATAATTTCCCAATCTTTTTCTGTCAACATTACCCCAAGCAGTTCGCGTAAAACCTGATGATTAGAAATAAACTCTTCACCAAAAAATTCATCCCTCCGCAACACAGCTTGAATATGTTCTTTAACAGTAGATGTAGGTAGCCTGAATCTTTCCAGTAACTTCTCTCTGGCGGTAGCAGATACTATAGAAGTGGCAGTTCCTAAATTCCAATCTTTAAGCAACAAACGCACTTCTCGATTCAAAGAAATCCGCAAAGTTTTTAAACGATAAAACAATTCGGGATTAAGTAATAGTTGACTAAAACCAGAACCCCAATCTAAACCAGCACCAATATTACCCCCTACTTCTTCCTCAGCTTGGATACTTTTTCTCAACCATTCTTCATTAAGTAATAAATCCATCGGGGTTGCTAATTCTTGGTTAGAGGTGAACGGAATATAATTAGATTCTTGCTGACTCATTACTTACCCTCACTGCTTTTGTTATAAGAACGCCATACACCGTACTCAAAATAAACCGTGATTTTTTAGCAGCTTGACAGATAAATGTGTTTGATGGTATAAACAGTAAAGATTCGTTATACCAGATTTTGTTTATGCTTGATAAGGTTGTTGACGCATTAATTGGGGAAACAGTACATAAAGTCTTAGATAAATTAAAGTATAGCGAAATACGATTACGATTGTTAAATAAATTTGGTTTAAAACCAGATACACCACCAAATGATTTTGATGGTGTTTATGTTTATACTTTAATTGAGTATGGTGTAGGTAAACAAAAAGTTATTTTACAGTTAATTTTACAGTTATTTAAAGAAAAAGAAATTAAAGAAGAGTTTCAGCAAGCATTTAGTCAAAATAGAAGTTTTAATATTCAAACATTAGATAATTTTATTCAAAGTTCTGATATTGGCAATAAAATCAAACATCAAAATATTGATTATCGCCGAGAATTGACTGAATTTGCCAGATTATTTGTTGAAATTGCCAAACGAGCTAGAACAGCAACGGAAATTTTACAAGACCATAAATTAGATAGTTTACAAAATAGTTTAAATCAAATTCGGGAACAAATTAACCAACTTAGTTCACCAGAACTTCAAAAACAAATTGCTCAATTAGTCCAAAGTCAACAGCAATTGTTACCACCTGGGGAAATTGTCAGAGAAACAGAATTAGCTAAACAATTAAAAAAATGGTTTGAAACACTGGGTTATAAATTTGAACCTCACGAAGTCTTAGAAAAAGATTATTTTGAATGGATTATTAATATTCCCAAACGGCGAGGATATGACCGGATTTTAATTAGAGGAATCAACGCAGAAACAGGAATTAATGATATTAATGCCGTCAAAACAATCGTAGAAATTCAGAACGTTGATGAAGGTTGGATTGTCGCACCACGTCGAGTTAGTAAATTAGCCAGAGAAGAAGTTAAAAAAGCTGAAAATAACCAGATTTTTTGTTATTCATTTGATGAATTAATTGAAGCTGATGCTGATTTTAGTGGTTATTTTGATTGGTTAGAAAGAGAAGTTAAAAGCAGAGGAATTGATCAATATTATGTTTCATTAGCTTGTACCAAAGAAGAAATTAATCCCCAAACTAAACAGCGAATAGGAATTAGTCATTATGGTGAAGAAGATGGTTGGATTGAACGTTATATTAATGAATGGTTGGCTGACCCAGTAAAAGAACATTTATCTGTTTTAGGAGAATTTGGCACAGGTAAAACTTGGTTTGCTTTTCATTATGCTTGGTTTGCTTTAGAAAAATATCGTCAAGCGAAAGCAGAAGGGTTACCTATTCCGCGAATTCCTTTAGTCATTCCTTTAAGAGATTATGCCAAAGCGGTGAGTATTGAATCTCTATTTTCTGAGTTCTTTTTTCGTAAACATAACATTGGTTTATCAGGATATTCTGCCTTTGAACAACTTAACCGCATGGGGAAATTATTATTAATTTTTGATGGCTTTGACGAAATGGCCGCACGGGTAGACCGTCAAGCAATGATTAATAATTTCTGGGAATTAGCAAAAGTTGTGGGAACAGAAGGAACAAAAGCAATTTTAACCTGTCGTACTGAACATTTCCCCGAAGCATTAGAAGGACGCAGCCTGTTAAATGCAGAATTACAAGCATCTACTTCTAATCTCACAGGAGAACCACCCCAATTTGAAGTTTTAGAATTAGAAAAATTTGATGATCAACAGATCAAACAGGTACTTAATTTTAAAGCCACACCAGAAACCGTTGATAGTATCATTAATAATGAACAATTATTAGATTTGGCACGTCGTCCGGTAATGATTGATTTGATTATGGAAGCATTACCGGATATTGAAGCTGGTAAACCTGTGGATATTTCCCGTGTTTATCTCTATGCAGTGCGTCAGAAAATGGCACGGGATATTAAAGCTGACCGCACTTTTACCTCAATGGCAGATAAATTATATTTCTTGTGTGAATTATCCTGGGAAATGCTGTCGAATGACAAAATGAGTTTAAATTATAAAGAATTTCCAGATTTAATTCGTAGTTATTTTGGTGAAACGGTACAGGAACAAAAAGATTTAGATCATTGGCATTATGACATGATGGGGCAAACCATGTTAATTAGAAATGCTGATGGTGATTATTATCCTGCCCATCGTTCATTATTGGAGTTTTTTGTCTCCTATAAATTGGGACGAGAATTAGGGATTTTAGCAGCAGATTTTCAGGAAGTTGTGGAGGTTCTTCCCTACGACCAAGGAACAACAGATTTAAGTCAAACTTTCGGGAAAACTCTCTTAGCCAAAGCCGTCTTAGATTTAATGTTTCCCATGTTGTCAACAACAGCAAATCAACGGTTATTAGCGGAGGTTAAAGCCACTAAAGGTAAAACTGAAACAGTAGCAGGTTACTGTGGTAGTAATGCGGTACAGTTGCTACTCAAAGGTAGTCGGTTGGCGTTAGAAAAACAGGATTTGAGTGAGACAGTTATACCTGGTGTGAATTTTGGTTTGGCTAGTTTGTATAATGTCAACCTGACGGGGGCAAATTTAACAGAGACTTTTTTTGCTAAGGCATTAGGATCAGTTTATTCCCTTGCTTATAGTCCAGATGGAAAATACCTGGTTACAGGAGATAGTAACGGTAGAGTCCAAATTTGGAATGCCGTAACAGGAAGGGAAATATTGACTCTTTTGGGTCATAGCAGTGTGGTTAGG
>NZ_VILC01000110.1:0-13098 GCF_009712065.1 Aphanizomenon sp. UHCC 0183
CACTAGTCTCAACCGATCACAGGCAGATTTCTTTATGAGAGAGGGATTAAAGACATTTCCCTCACGATTTCCACTGCTATGGAAGATACATATCATTAGCTTGGATGAAAAACTTCTTGGAATCTACCAAAGCTTATTTCCAACGAGTGTAGTTAGCAGTATTTGTGCTGTACCTATATCTGAATTATCTGATTTTCCACATGAAGAAGAAGTTCTCCTTCGTGGTCCTTTTTTTCAAGTTATTAACTTTTACCAAGAAGGGATGATTGAAGAAAAACCTCTTTCGGTAATTGAAGTAGTAATGTTAAATAGTAATCGAGATCACCCCAGCACTGCGGAACTTGGGGAAAATGATAGTCTTGCTCGAAATATTTTTGGAAATATTGTGGGCATTAGAAGGAATAAGTTTTGCCTAGACTATTGCAAGGTAAATGCCCTTGAAGATGATGCCAACGCCTATTATAAAAAACTTGAGGAAAATAATCGGCAATTTGAAAAGCTGATCGAAATATCCAGTTAATAATTCAATCGTAAATTCAATCGCAGGAGTATGTTATGGAATATGCAGGAACTCTTTTTCTTCTGGTTTTATTTATTTTGCTAATTGTCGCAATTGTTGGTGGCAAGGTAAAAATAGCTCCTAATGAAGTAATTCTAGATACTCCAGGATTCCTGGATTATTTGCGAAAAGCTCATCTTGCTCGTGGAACTAAGTCTCACATCAAAGATACGAAAATTAAAACTAAGGCAGAGAAATTTGTTAAAAAACTGAGTTCACTTCCTGCTGGGGTTGTCCTTTGGGTAGATGATCACCAAATAAATAACATTAATGAAAGACTTGCCCTTGCCAAATTAGGTATACATTGCGAGAGCTACTCTAACAATGACGAGGCTCTGCTTGCATTGGATCAGATAAATCCTGATCTGATAATATCTGATATAGGTCGAGATTCGGGAGAGGATGGTTTCGCTCTCTTAGAATCCGTCCGGCAGCAATCATCCGATATAGTTTTTATATTTTATACGGTATCTCCTAATCAAGAACGTTTGGAAAAAGCTCAATGTGGGGGAGCTACAGCTATTATTGAACTACCAGACAATCTGATACAAGAAGTAGAAACTTACGTAGCTTTGCGGAGATTTCGCAATAAAAGCAACAGTTGAGCAGGCTAACAATTCTGTTGTGTGCGATCGCTGTTTAGGAATAAGTTGGGAGTGCGATCGTTTAAAATTGGGGTGGTTGTGTGCGATAGCGAAGCACTCCGTAGGAATCGTTTAAAATTAGGGGGTTGTGAGCGATCACCGTTGGGGATGTTGGGGTGCGATCGTTTAAAATTAGGGGGTTGTGAGCGATCGCTGTTTGGGGATGTGGGAGAGCGATAGTTTAAAATTGGGGTTGTGTGCGATCGCTGTTTGGGGATGTGGGGTGCGATTGTTTAAAATTAGGGTTGTGTGCGATCGCTGTTTGGGGATGTTGGGATGCGATTGTTTAAAATTAGGGTTGTGTGCGATCGCTGTTTAGGATATTGGTTGGGAGTGCGATCGTTTAAAATTGGGGTTGTGTGCGATCAGATCGCATTTATATCAATCATAATGATATTTACAGGAAATGATAATCAATAAATCTTCTTCAACTTTATAAACCAACCTATGTTCATCGGTAATTCTCCTAGACCAGTAACCTTGTAATTCATATTTTAAAGGTTCTGGTTTTCCTATTCCTGAAAATGGATCTCTTTGGATATCTTTAATCAATGACAATATTTTTTTAAAGACTTTTTGATCCTCTGTTCCCCATTGTCCCAACTCTTCAAAAGCTTTTGGTTCAAATGCTACTTTTGTCATATTCACTTATACCAATATGTCACTTATACCAACATAAATTAAATTTCCTTTTTCAACATTTTCTATGGCTTTTAGTAAATATTCTTTGTTAGCTTTTGACTTTAAAAGATATGTGGTTTCATCTTCAATTACTTGATCAACTAACACAATTACCTCTACAATTGTTCCCTCTGGTAACTCAGTTGTAGGTAATTCAATCTTGCCATTTTTACCAACGGTTGCTTTTTGTTTAATTCTAGTAATCATGGGTTGTTTTTATTTCCTTGTTTATTGTTATTATAACATCTATATTACAGCGATTCCTATTTACAGCAAATTGTCATCAAACCCGGAACAAGAACCCCACCCCCAACCCCCTCCCCGCAAGCGATGAGGGGGCTAAGATGTACCTCATAAGATTGGAAATTGCTGTAAGTGAGGTACAAGTAGTAATAATTGAACGCAGATAAACGCAGATAATTTTCTACTTCGTTAAATTGGAAAATCCTATGTTATCAATTACAAATATATATATGATTAATGTTGCTGTAGTTCGCTAATTCTATCTAAAGCTTTTCGATACCATGTATTGTCACCTTGCTGTTGATATAATTTTGCAGCTTCCTGAAAGTCAGTTATTGCAGCTTGCTTATCTCCTAAAATAATATAGGCAAATCCCCGGTTGTAGTAGGCAACGGCATAGTTAGGATTAATCTTGATAGCTTGGTTATAATCTACTATTGCTGCTTGCTGATCCTCTAAATCACGGGCATTTCCCCGGTTGTAGTAGGCTTCAGCATAGTTAGGATTAATCTTGATAGCTTGATTGTAATCTGCTATTGCTGCTTCCTTATCTCCTAAATCAGATTTAGCATTTCCCCGGTTGTTGTATGCATTGGCATGGTTAGGATTAATCTTGATAGCTTGATTGTAATCTGCTATTGCTGCTTTATGATTTCCTAATGTACGATAGACTGCTCCCCGGTTGATGTATGCATTGGCATATTTAGGATTAATTTTGAGAGCTTGGTTGTAATCTGCTATTGCTGCTTGATTATCTCCTAAATCAGATTTAGCATTTCCCGGCCGTTGTAGGCTTCGGCAAAGTTAGGATTAATTTTGAGAGCTTGGTTGTAATCTGCTATTGCTGCTTGATTATCTCCTAAATCAGATTTAGCAACTCCCCGGTTGTTGTAGGCTTCGGCAACATTAGGATTAATACTAATACCTTGGGTATAGTCTTTGATCGCTCCTTGCTTATCACCATTTTCAGATTTATTATAAGCACGATCAAAAAATTCCTGTGCTGTATTAGTATTTATAGGTTCAGGAGTTGGAGATATTGCTGGAGAATTTTCAGGTTCAGATGTATCTTCAGGAGTTGGAGATATTGTTAGAGAATTTTCAGGTTCAGAAGTCTGTTGAGAGGTTGAAGATACTTTTGGAGAACCTTGATTAGAGAATGAGTTATTTATAACATAACCACCAGCAAAACTCAAAGCTACTGCTATACCAAAACCAACTATAATTTTCTTAGGGAAATCTTGCGTACTAGGTACAACTACAGTTTTATTAGGAGGTGGAATTAGTGCTTGTAACGCTTCATTAGCATTTTTATAACGTTGACTAAAATGGTCACGTACCATATTATTTAAAACTTCACAAAATCTATTACTAACTTGAGCATGATTTCGCCAAATTATTTCTCCAGTAGTTGAATCTTCCTCAAGTTGTGCTGGTAATAAACCCGTTAACGCTTGAATCCCAATTATTCCTACAGCATAAATATCACTAGCAAATTTAGGTTTCCCATTTGCCTGTTCAGAAGGCATATATCCAGGTGTACCAATACCTACAGTTAAACTTGTTTGCCCTTTTGAATTAACTGTAAAAGCCGCAATTTCTTTAACTGCTCCAAAATCAATTAAAACTATTTTACCATCAGAACGACGACGCATTATATTTGATGGTTTAATATCTCGATGAATAATATTTTGTTGATGAAGAATAGCTAAAATTTCCAGAATTTCTTGTAGTAGTTTAATTGTCTGTTTTTCACTTAATTTTTTACCAGAAATAATCTCTGTATTCAAATCATATCCATCTACAAATTCTTGCACAAGATAAAATTCACCGTTTTCTGTAAAATAAGCATAAAGGGCAGGAATTTGATCATATTTACCTAAGTCTTGTAATATCTTGGCTTCATTTTCAAATAATCTTTGAGAAATTGCCAATACATTAGGATCAGGATTGCGCTTTAAGTGCTTAACTACACATTTAGGATTTACTGGTAAGGCGGTATCTTCAGCTAAATAAGTATCTCCAAACCCACCTTGACCTATTTCTTTAATGATTTTATAACGACTCAGAAGTGTAGGCATCTTTACCTGTACTAATAATTTTATCTATACATGATTGTTGAGTATAATGTATTTATAACCTAGTATACGAAAATATCATTATTAAAAACTTTAAAAATGCTTTGCTTAAAGTCATTTAATCAAGCCTGATCGCAATTTAGGAATAAGTTGGGAGAGCGATTTTTTAAAATTGGGTGGTTGTGTGCGATAGCAAAGCGCTCCGTAGGAATCGCTGTTTGGGGATGTTGGGGTGCGATCGTTTAAAATTAGAGGTTGGGAGCGATCGCTGTTTGGGGTGTTGGGAGTGCGACTTCTAAAATTGGGGTTGGGAGCGATAGCGAAGCGCTGCTGCAAGCAGTTCGCTGTTTTGGGGTGTTGGGGTGCGATAGCGAAGCGCTCCGTAGGAATCGTTTAAAATTGGTTGTGTGCGATATCTAAATAGCTACTCAATGTGGCCAGATTTAGGAAGATGCTATGATCCAAATCAGATAGCAAAACCTGATGTTTAATATGCCTCTTAGCGAACTTCTACCAACTGTTAGTCAACTAACACATCAAGATAAGCTCAGACTTATACACTTTCTTTTGCTTGCAGTAGCTAAAGAAGAAGGATGTAGCCTAGACACCGCAAGTAATGAGCATCATGAAAATATGCTGATGAATCAACTAACAGTTACTGAGGCAGTTGTATGGTCACCTCAAGTAGATAATGAAGCTGTTCAAGCCTTATCTCAGCTTTTGCTAGAGGCACAGGGAGTATAAAATGCTTGGTGGTCATCGCTTGTTATTTACAGAACGCACTGACAGTTCTGGTCGTTCTAGTATTTTGCCATACTTGCCGCTAATCTTGACTAATGGAAAAAGTTCCATAGAAGTTATGGCTTTATTAGACACTGGCGCTAGTGTTAATGTCTTACCCTACGAAATTGGATTACAGTTAGGAGCAGTCTGGGAAAGTCAAACCGTTCAAATTCCACTTAGTGGAAATCTCGCTCATAGTGACTCACGAGGGCTAGTTTTAACTGGGACAGTAGCCAATTTTGCACCTGTTTTACTTGCCTTTGCGTGGACTCAATCAACAGATGTACCTGTCATTTTAGGTCACATGAACTTTTTTGCAGAATTTAATGTATGTTTTTATCGCCATGAATTGGCTTTTGAGGTTTGTCCGATCCAGAAATAAAGTGTGATAGCGATAGCGTAAGTGCTGACTTGTCAGTTCGCCTAAAATTAGGGGAGTTGTAAGCGATCGCTGTTTGGGGATGTTGGGGTGCGATAGTTTAAAATTGGGGTTGTATGCGATAGCGAAGCGCTGCTGCAAGCAGTTCGCTGTTTGGGGATGTTAGGGTGCGATAGCGAAGCGCGACCTAGGAATCAGGAGACTGTGGTGCAATTCAATGATGTTATTCAGGCATAATAACAGGAATAACCTTATTTTTATATTGACGATAAACCCTAAAATCACTATCTAAAGTGAAAACACTACTTCCTCTAATTAATTCACTCATTCTTACTAAACAAGCATCAGCTAAAGACATAGGAACGGAGTGATATTGTTTCATTAATTGCTTAATTACCGTTACTTCTTCACTTAAATTAAAAGGTATTTTAATTACTTCTGCTTCCAATAAAGATAAAATAGCACTTTCTCCTCCATGAACATTTTGTAATAAAAAACAAGATTCCGCAATAACCGCTTCACAAGTAAATAAAGGGGGACGTAAATTTTTCCATTTTTCTACTGTCCATTTATGAAGATTATCACTTTTATCAATAAAAGCCACTAAAGGCGAAGTATCTATAATAATTTCTGATTTCATTATTTACCAAATCCTTGAAGATACCTTTTATTAGTAGATAAATCACTAATCCCACTTTCTACAGATCCAGCCCATTCCTTAGCTAAATCATAAGCTGAAACCTCTTGATTGTCTTGTGATTTTGTTTTTTTACTGTGCATAAATTCCATAAAATCTAAGATAGTTTGTTGTTGTTCAATAGTTAGATTTCTAAATTTATCTAACAGTGTGTTTTCTTGAATTATAGGTTTATCAGTTGCTTGAGACATAGTTTTTCTGCAAAAATTAAACAGTTTTCATCAACATCATATCAAATTTTTAAACCTTCTACAAATTATTTGTGCGATAGCGAAGCGCTGCTGCAAGCAGTTCGTTTAAAATTAGGGGGTTGTGAGCGATAGCGAAGCGCGACCTAGGAATCGCTGTTTAGGGATGTTGGGGTGTGATTGTTTAAAATTAGGGTGGTTGTGAGCGATAGCGAAGCGCGACCTAGGAATCGCTGTTTGGGGATGTTGGGAGTGCGATAGCGAAGCGCTGCTGCAAGCAGTTCGTTTAAAATTAGGGTTGTGTGCGATAGCGAAGCGCGACCTAGGAATCGCTGTTTAGGAATAAGTTGGGAGTGCGATCGCGTACAGCGCGACCAAGGAATCGCCAATCTTGTAGTGCCAGGATACTACGAAGAACCGTTTGCTATGATTGAGATTAATTCTACAAATATTATAGTAACTATGAAGTGGCGAGTCATACTTGAACCTGATCCAGAAACAAGCGAATGGGCAATTTGGTGTCCAGAACTCCCTGGATGCACCTCTGCCGGTGTTACACAAGAAGAAGCCCTTAATAATATAAGAGAAGCGATCGAGCTTTATTTACAGCCCGATACTATTCAACTTCTTCCTGGAGCAGTAATCCGTGAGGTTATGCTCGGATGACTCGACTCAGGAGAATGAAGGCTGATGATGTTGAACGCATATTACGTAAACATGGCTTTGAACTAATATCTCAGAAAGGTAGTCATAGAAAATGGCGTAGTCAAGCTCAAGACACCCAAGTTATTGTGCCTTTTCATCAAGGCAGAGACTTGCCCACTGGAACATTACGTAACATTATGGTTACAGCTATGATCCCAGAGGAAGAGTGGAAATCTGCTTAGAAGTCAATCAGAGGGGCAATAGTGCAAGCTCTAACTTGTCAGTTCGCTGTTTAGGATGTTGGTTGGGAGTGCGTAAGCGTTGCGCTGCTGCAAGCAGTTCGTTTAAAATTAGGAGTAGTTGTAAGCGATAGCGAAGCGCGACCTAGGAATCGCTGTTTGGGAGAGCGTAAGCGTTGCGCTGCTGCAAGCAGTTCGTTTAAAATTAGGGTAGTTGTGTGCGTAAGCGTTGCGCGACCTAGGAATCGCTATTTGGGATGTTGGGGTGCGATAGCGTAAGCGCTGCCGCAAGCAGTTCGTTTAAAATTAGGGGGTTGTGAGCGATAGCGAAGCGCGACCTAGGAATCGCTGTTTGGGGATGTTGGGGTGCGATAGCGAAGCGCTCCGCAGGAATCGCGCTTATATATTAACTATATATTTCTTTCAAGGCAAAATCTCAAAACAATCACAATGCTGAGGTCGAAATAATCTAAAATATCGCTGATCTAAAGTCAATATTCTTTTAATATCAAAACGTTCAGCTATAGCCATAACACTTGCATCTACAAAATCAATCCGACTATCTGCATATTCATCCAAAATTTCCGCAACACGCACCAAATCTTGATCTGTCAAAGCTACTAAAATAAATCTACTTGCAGATAGTCCTTTTAAGAAAGCGACTAATGTTGCTGAACCTGCATTACGTCCTACTAAATAAGCCACTTCTGCTAATACTGTTTGTGGCAATAAAATTTGTTTTTGTTGTGTGTATACTGGTGTTACACTATTGTGCATTGTATCCAAACGATTCAACAATGCGACAACAAAGCCAGTATCAGCTACTGCTGGGGTTCTTTCCATGTCCAACCTGATTTCTCTGTCACTTCATTTTGGAGAATATCTTCGGAATTAATAGCTAAATCAGGTGTGGCTGCAAATAAGCCAATTAATGGATCAGATACAGCATCATTAACTGTTTCTAGTGATTGGATTTCCAGGTATGATCTGACAGCTTCACTAATAATTGATTCCGGTGATTGACCACGGTTACTAGCCAGATTGATCAGTTTTTCGAGTAAAGTCTGTTCTGGATTCCAGTTAAATGTAGATTTCACAAGATAATTTCTCTCTTATTAACCACAAATAATATTATAACAAATAAGTGCAATTTTATTAACTAATTATTTGCTTAGTGTCTTAATGAAGAAGCGCGACCTAGGAATCGCCGAAAATTAGGGTATTTGTGAGCGATAGCGAAGCGCTGCTGCAAGCAGTTCGTTTAAAATTAGGGGGTTGTGAGCGATCGCCTAGAGTGAGCTACCATTTATTTAGTCATTGTTAGGATCAGAATTGATTATGACTACATCTCTCAACATCAACGAAGCCTTACTAAATGAGGCGTTGGCACTTGACAATCAGGTGAACATTGATTCTTTAGTAGAAACAGCGCTGCGCGAATATATTCAACGTCGTAAGCGGCTCAAAGTATTAGACCTCTTTGGGACTATCGAGTATGACGAAAGCTATAACTATAAGCAGCAACGTCATTAAGCATGAGCATTATTGTTGATACTTCCGTTTGGTCATTGGCTCTACGTCGGAAAACACCACCTGATTTTTCCCCAGCAGTTACAATATTGCAGAATTTAATCACTGATGACCAAGTTGCCTTACTAGGTGCGATTCGTCAAGAAATTCTTTCTGGAATCCGCAATTTTGAACAGTTTACCCGTCTGCGAGATTATCCCCGAGCTTTCCCTGATTTAGAACTTATACCTGAAGACTACGAACTTGCTGCGGAGTTTTTTAATACCTGCCGCAGTAAGGGTATTCAGGGTTCAAATACTGATTTTTTGATTTGTGCAGTTGCTCATCGTCGCAGCTACAGCATCCTCTCCACTGACAATGATTTTCAGAATTTTCTAGTACATATTCCTATTATGGTAGTGGTAAATATGTAGTGAAATCTCATATTTTCCAACTTAAATTATTCGTTTGTAGCTGTTGAAATTTTAATTATATTTAACTAACTAATTGAAAATTATCTAAAATATAAAGTTTCCAAATATATGATTTCATTAGAACGTGTTAAGTGTTATATGTAGTGAAGTACCAGTATTTTTAAATTCAACTATTTCAGCTTTGATGTCAATCTCCAGACCTGATAATTAATTGATATGATCTAAAGAAGAAGTCGGGAATCTTATAACCCAAAATAATCGTCTTCCTCTGTGTCCTCTGTGTCTGGAGTGGTTCGTTATTTATTCAAGTAGGAAAATTACAGATAAATCAATAATCAAGAATTGGTTTGTGGGAAATTGGGAATTGTTTTTGTCTGAATCAGGATATCCAGGATTAAAGGATTTACAAGATATTATTTAATGATTTTTGGTAGAAAGTTGAGGATTATTTTTGTTTATTATGATTCTGACAATTACAACATTCACCACCAATAAACAACCGATAAATTACATCCTGTACATCCTCAAATCCTGGACATCCTGATTCAGACAAAAAATCCGCGTTCATCTGCGTTTATCAGCGTTCACCCCTGAATCAAGGATCAAAAATAGGCGATCTCTCTTTTTATGTACGAAATGAGTTAAGCGATAGCGAAGCGCTGCTGCAAGCAGTTCGCTGTTTGGGGATGTTGGGGTGTGATAGCGTAAGTGCTGCTGCAAGCAGTTCGTTTAAAATTAGGGGGTTGTGTGCAATAGTTCAGCGGTAACGGAAGATATCGCTATTTAGTCCTAAATTTTATCACTCATCTCCCAATAAATCCTGTATATTTTCCAATCTCTGCTGAGAACCATGACGAACACGATGAATATATACAACTCCTTCCTCTTCCCCAAGATTTTTAACCGTAAATAAAATCAAAAATTGTTTTTGATAAAGAAGTTGTCGAACTTCAATTTCCATATACTGACTTTCTATAGCTAAAGAACAACGTTGTGGAAAATTTTCCAACGTTAGCATAATTTCATAACATCCCCGCACCCACCGAAAAGCTCTTTCCTGCGAATCCTCTTTTATCCATAGGAAAATACTCTCAATATCAGCAATAGCACTAGGCGAAATCTCAATCCGGTATGCCATATTTTTCCTTAAATTCTGCAAATGCTTGATTTAAGGGCATACCCTCACCTTGTTCAAACTCATTTATACTTTTACGTATCGTAGCAATAGATTCTAGTAATTCAAGTCTATCAATAAGTTTTTGATAACTTTCAGCATCCTGAACCACAGCAGCAGCTTTACCATTCACAGTCAGCACAATAGGAGATTTAGTTTCTTTTAACCTATCCAAAAACATCTTTGCTCCTCGCTGAAATTCTGATAAGGGGTGAATATTGCTCAAGTTCAACATCATAATTTCAATAAATTATTTGATAATTTAATGTTAATTCTATGAAAATATTTTGTCAAGGGAAGATATAGCTGTTTTGGGAGGTGTGAGATAGTAATAGCGTTTGCAAAACGTCCGGGAGGGAACTAGCGCGACCTAGTAATTGCTGTTTGGGGTGTTGGGGTGCGATAGCGTAAGCTCTGCTGCAAGCAGTTCGTTTAAAATTAGGGGGTTGTGAGCGATCGCGTTCGCGGTAGCGTCTCGTTCGCATAGCGTTCCGAAGGAATAGAGATAGCGCGACCTAGGAATCGCTGTTTGGGGATATTGGGGTGCGATAGCGAAGCGCTCTGTAGAAATCGCTGTTGGGGATGTGTGGGAGTGCGATATTTTATTTTATTATTAGCAAAGCTACAAGAGAAATACTAAAATAAATAAAGTAATTCAGTTGAGAGCATTTATGGAACAAATTAACACATTTGAAGAAGTTCTCAATCTAGTGACCGATCTACCACTTGATCAACAAGAACTACTAATTAATATCCTACAACGTCGAATAGCTGATATGCGACGAAAAGAATTAGCAAATTCATCACAGGAAGCACTAGCTGAATTTAGAACTGGTAATCTTAAACCTCAAACCGCAACTGAAGCGATCGCTGAGTTAAGAACTTACTTAAATACTAATGAAACATAATGAGAAAACTGGTTCTTACTTCTCGCTTCAAGCGATCTTTGCGAAAATTTATCAAATATGATCAGAATTTACAAGCACGTATTGAGGAAACATTACAGCAAATGGCAACAGATTTATTTGCTGCTAACCTTGCTACTCATCAGCTAAAAGGTGAGTTTGATGGTTTACGTGCTTGTTCCTGTGGATATGACTGTCGGATTATTTTCTCTATGGAAAAAGATGATGAAACTGGTGAAGAAGTATTGGTTCTTTTAAACATAGGTTCTCATGATGTGATGATGTCTACTAAAAGAGATTGATCACTGTTTAGGATGTTGGTTGGGAGAGAGATCGTTTAAAATTAGGGGGTTGTGTGCGATAGCGAAGCGCTCCGTAGGAATCGCTGTTTGGGAATGAATATTAAAAAATTAATTTATTGAACGATATAATATAAATAAAAATTAGATTTTTCCAAAGCATAAATAGAGTAAATATCATGCAAGAACAATTAGCCGACTATCAACAAGAACTAACAGAACGCATTTCTCATGTTGTAGATAAACTATTTCGGGGTAGTAGTTTCTACATAGTGAAATTAGATCAGCATGAAATGACTGAAATGTTGATAAAATTATTTAGCAGATTTTCCCCAGAAGCAATGAGAGAAATTAAAGAACATGATTTAACTAGAAGGATTGGTAAAATCTTAACATTAGAAGCTGTTGCTGGGACATTAAACGATTTAACACCAGAAGAAATAGCAATTTTTGATGCAGCAGTAGCGAGAAAATAAAACCATGAATTTTTTACTTGATTCAAATATTGTTAGTTATGCGTTAAAGAAAAATATAACTATAAATAATAAATTGAGAGAGTTAAGCTTTCTTGGTTCAGAAATATTTATTAGTTGTATAACTTACTATGAAATTAAAAGAGGTTTGATATCTCTCAATGCTACTAAACAATTGGGAGATTTTCATGGATTTTGTAAGAGGTTGTTTGAAAAGTATTAGATGAAACCGATAATCTCCAGAAACCTAACCCCCCTTCCCCCCTTCCCTACGTTAGCGCAGCGTGCCGAAGGCTGGGAATGGGGGTTTCAAAGCCTCTCCCCGCATCGGGGAGAGGTTTGGAGAGGGGTTTATTTATACATTAAAAACTTTTCAAACATCCTCTCACAAAAGAATAGAGCTAAAAAAGAATTAGGTATTCATGAAAATCCATTATTTATATCAGCTTTTGATTTAGGTGACTGGACATTTAACGATCCTAAAATTCCTCGTGTTGCTGGTAAAGTATTTTGGAATTCTATTCATATAGAATATGACCTTGTTGAGAGCAAAGTAAGAAATATGTTACAGAAAATTGATAAAGCATTTGCTGAATTGGCCAGAAAATAACTAGTTACAATTTTATAGAGAAAAAAGTGATTAAATATTTTAAGCGACTTTCTGGATAAGCCATAAATTCTCGTTCTGTATCAATTAAATCTGTTATAGCATCTCCTAAAGTTCGCCATTTAGGTAAAATTTTACCATCTTTGCAATATTTGGGAATGGGAAATGTAGCAACTTCACCATCTCTAGAACCAATGAATACTACACGCGCTCTATTTTGTGGAACCCCATAATCTGCTGCTTATAAAAGATTATAAACTACGTTGTAGTCTATTTCCTTCATTTCTGATAATACTACTTTCAAAGCAGCACCAGCGATTTCATCAACTTCTAAAGGTGGGTAATCTTTTCCTCTTTGGTTAATTGGTCTATGACGAAGTGGAGCAGAAAGCAACCCTTTGACATTTTCCATTAAGAAAAAACGGGGTTGGACTTCTTTAACAATGCGAACAAAGTCCATGAATAAACTACCGCGAGGGTCTATAACTGAACCTCTTTTTCCTGCTGTACTAAATGGTTGACATGGTGGTCCACCTGTTACTAAATCTACTTCTCCAGGTT
>NZ_VILC01000111.1:0-13057 GCF_009712065.1 Aphanizomenon sp. UHCC 0183
CGATCGCTCTGTGAAATAAAGCTCCGTAGGAATCACCGCGGACATCTGTAAAAGATGGCAAAAACTCTCATGTACATAAGCTTTTAGACACTTACAATACAGGTTAAGAAATTTTAATAGTAAAAATAAATTTTTCTGAAATAGATTTTGTTTGATATACTATAATCGTAGTCAGTAGTCAATCTTGCAATCATGCTTCATAGCTCTTTGAAGAATGATAACCCTTGATTACAAGTATAAATCAAAACTCCCAAACTGTCTTGACAACAATTTGAGAGCTTAGAAAATCTAAAAATTAGCAAACCCAGCTTTTTACTTAGTCTACGTCGTGGAAAACTAACCTAAGTAAGGTCTGGATCAACAAACGAGAACCATGAGAACTAATTCATGGCAGTCTTATCTCTTGATTATAGACTGCAAATTACAAAAGTGTAAACATTTTCCTTCTAATTCTTGCCAACCCATTGCAATTAGTGGGGGTGTGGCATGAATAAGAACTTAGAAACCTTTGATATCAGGAACTTCCTAGACACACTCACTCCCAAGAAAGGCAAAAATAGATATATTTGCCCAGTCTGTGAAGGTTCATTAACCGTAGATATTAAAACTGGTAAGTACCAATGTTGGGCAGATCCTGGCAACAAACAGCATCTAAAAGATATCAGAGAAGCTGTTAATCCCTTAGAAGATGCTTTAAAACAAGCAGGTATTGACAATAGCAGAATCAACTACCAACAGATCATCCCTGCCAAAAAACCAGATCCCTTACCAGCACCGTTACCCCAAAACATTGAATTAGCCAAATTACCTGCTCCTGGTGTTATTCCTCAAAAGAAACATAACAGTAGAGGATCACAAATCATCTATACATACTCAGATACACAGTATGTAATTAGATACGAATTTATAGAAGATGGTGAACAGAAAAAACTCACCATTCCTTACTATTCGGATATTCTTGGTGACAATGTGAAGGGAATTGGTGACAAACCCTGGCCTGTTTACCATCAAGAGGAAATCATCAAACATGGTCAAGGCCAATTTGTCTTAGTAGTTGAAGGAGAAAAATGTACTGATGCTGCTAGACAACAAAATTTACTTACCACTACCTTTCAGGGTTCACAATGGACTGATACCAAGTTGGAACAATATTGTCAATGCTTAAAATCTTATGGTATCGCTGGTATTCTATATTATCCTGACCATGACAAAGCAGGTTACAACAAAGCTAACAAACTAAGAATAGCAGCTAACAAAGCACAATTAGCATACATTGAATTAAGTCCCCAAAGATTAAATCCAGACAGTACAGACGGTTATGATATTGCAGATTTAATAGCAGATGGATTATACAGTAGACAACTACTAGAAACTGAAATTCAGACAGCTTATAAAGAACATCTGAATACATACATAGATGCCATATTAGCAGTAGGAAAACAACCTGTTAATCAGGAAATATCTGGGGAAGATTGGGAATGTAAACTATTTATCGAAACCCTGCTCAAGCAAGCACATATACCACAATCTATACCAGCATCTATCCCACTTCAACAATCATCTAGGAGTAATTTAGATGTTGATATATGGTTTGATTCTGCTAATAGATTAGAAACCTACAATCAAGCTATTCAAAGTGGCAAAAAATATATATTAGATATGTCCAGTACCGGGGCTGGTAAATCCAACTTTGTAGGAGAAACTATACCAGAATGGTTACGAGTCAATAAATTGTGGTACATATCCAATGAACACCGCAATCCCACCACTAAATCAATAGAAGAAAACTACACAGATTTACCAGTTAGAAATAATGGAATGTATGCAGATGAGAACAACTTAACCCCCTTGGGTAATCCCACCATTAACTGGCCTCAAAATCAAGAAGCCAATATTTCCGGGAATTGTCACAAAACACCTTTATTTCATAAATTAGCATCTAAAGGCTATCATCAAGAATCAAATAGTGAATCATCATTAAATCCCATTTGTCATACTTGTAAATTCAAAGCCAATTGTCAAGGTGTAGATTTTGAAGGTGATATATTAGATAAAATAGCTGGTGCAACTTTCAGGAGAGATCGGCGTGAGGCACTGATGAAAGATAGAATCAGATGCCATATTGATTCATTACCATCAGAAATACCAGAAAAATCCCTAGCTTTTGTAGATGAATCTAGTCGTCAAATTAATCTAGTGGAAACTACAGAATTATCATTAATAGAGTACCAAAAGACTTTAGGAGAAATTGCTAGACATTTACCAGAAGTTTGGAAACAAATCAAAGATTTTATTTCACCATTGGAGAAATATTTATCTTCCAAGCATAAAGAAAATTACTATGGTTATAATCATAATCAAGTCATGGAGATATTGGGAGACATTGACCATAACATTATCTCCAATATCATTGAGGATTTAAAGGTGCTATCACCTGATTTAGAAGATATCTTTCAAGCTGCTGATAGCGTATCCTTAGATGGCATTGACACAAGTGAAAGAAAGGGAATAAACCCCAAAACCTTGAAATATATTCGTTATACATTCGGTAAAGAAGCAAGTCAAGAATCCCATGAATTATTAGATAACCTAATAGTGAATTGGTTAACACCATTATTAGAAATCATTGCTAATATTAGTTCTGGAGCATTGAGGATTAAACATCACAAGCTAATCATTACCACAAAAAACACCAGACAATTAGAGGTACTAAGTAAATTCCAAAATGTGTTTTTACTGGATGCAACTGCTACCCGGAAAACAGTAGCCTTTGAATTAGGAATAGATGCCAGTGAAATCTTAGTCATCTGTGAAAAATTACCTAACTACTCAAATCTAAAAGTGGTACAAATTACTGATTTAGGATTATGTGGTAAAGACAGAAGTAAATCAAAAGTTAAACAATTAGATGCTCTAAAAATAGACTTAACATCTAAACATCAAAATTTGGGAGTGATTGACCACCTCAAGCATAAACAAGATGGTGAAGGTTATTGGTTCAGGGATAATCGTGGTACTAATAAATACATGAATCATGATGCTTTATTTGCTATTGGTTCACCTTATCAGGATATAGGGGCTATAGCCGACCGGATATTCTAGGGGCATTTATTGGAGCAATAGTAGATATAGCTATAGTGAAAGATGGGAGGTATGCCTACGATTAGGGACTTCCAATTAAAAAAATACCCAAAAATTTTTTGTGGTGCGGGCACCTTGCCCGCTAATTATCAAGGATGGGCAGGACTTGTACTGAGCCTGTCGATAGCGTAGCGTGGCGTTAGCCATAGTATGCCCATCCCACAAAATTGGTATCCCCTCAATATATCGGGGAAAGAGTTATTCAGTCTACTATCTACTAAGAATATTTCATTAATTTTTTCTACTATTTCTATTTCATCTATTATTCCTGCTATTATTCCTGCTATTATTCCTAAGTGATCTAAGTTTTTACTCTCAAATTCTTCTTTTTGGTAATTCATATTTTTTGGTATTTTGATTTAATTCAGACTCATTCTCTCATTTTGAGTCCTAAATTTATTGTCAACACCTTATTAATTTGAATTCGTTGGCAATTTTTATATTACTGTCTATACAGCACTTCTCGGTGTTATGAGGTACACCATTATCTAAAAAGTTACAAAGAAATATTTACTTCGTAGAAGTCTTTTACAGTAAGGCTTTCAGCCTATCTTGCCCCTGGTGACAGCTTCGCTATATCTACCCCCATTAGCGGGCAAGATGCCCGCACTACAAGAGTTTCATGATTCAACTTTGTACCTCATAAGAGCGGAAACCGCTGTAATTATTGCCAACTTAGTTATGTGTTTATGTTTAAGCTATTTCTGTTACTTATTACACTTGTACCTGTACTACAAAATGAAGTGCGGAATGTGGGATATAGGTTTCAACATTGGTTCAATAGTTGTTGTTTTGCGTTAGAATCAAATTAATAAATCTATGCAAACAGTATTAAAATTCAACTTTGATTTGTATGTCACAAAATAGTTATTCCGAGACTGTTGCTCAATTGTTTAATTATCAAGAAGGGACAGAGAAATTATCACCAGATAAATGGCCTAATTATGAGAAATTAGGTATTACTACTGAACATATTCCTGAGTTGATCAGTTTAGCAACTGATGAAGATTTTTACAATATAGATCATGACGCGCTTTTATCTGATGAAAGTGGTTTGTTTGAATATGCACCAATTCATGCAATACGTATATTAGGAAAATTCCGAGTAGAAGCAGCAATTGAGCCGTTAATTAGCTTATTATCCAAACTTGATGATTTTGATTTTAATAATGAAGTATTGTTCATTTTGGATGAAGAATTAAAAAATGTTTTAAGCCTGATTGGTTTACCTGTAATTCCGGCACTTTCTACTTATATTGCTAATGATTCTCATGGGCAATTTCCCCGAATTACAGCTATGTTAACTATTAAAACTATTGCCTCTGTCTATCCAGAGCATTACCAGCATTGTGTTACTTCTTTATCTCAACATTTAGAATCTTTTAGAGAAAATGATCCTGAGTTTAACGGTCATATTGTCTGGGTGCTTTCTGATATGAATGCAATAGATTGTTTACCTTTAATTGAGCGAGCTTTTCAAGCAGGGTGTGTTGATGAGGATGTGATAGGAGATTATGATGAAGTGCTTGTCAAATTTGGTTTAAAGGATATCACAGATATCTCTCCTAAAACTATAAAAGCGACTGATACACAGAACCCCATATCCTTAAATTTTACTACTTCTCCTGGATTTAAACAACTTGAGAAACTAAATAAAGCACAGCAAAAGAGAGACGCTAGAAGAAAGCGAAATTTAAACCAATTGGGAAAATAAGTGATTTAGGGGTAAAGACAAGATACGCATATCTTGTCTTTACCCCGAAATGCGATTCTTACGGAGCGCTTCGCTATCGCCATCTCCGATCTGCAAATTAAAGTAGCCGAATTACAACGCGCCCGCGCCCAATTGGCAGATACTATTAGGGAGAAAGTAGCAGTAGCCTTGGTGAAATTTGACGAGGGCAGAACCGATTTTCAAATTACTCAAGTTGTGGGAGCAAGAGCTATTGATCAATTCAAAGTATTTGAATATAGGGGTAGTAATAATTTTTCTGGACTTTCAGACGATGAAAAATTCTTAGTCAATGACTATTTACCCCTAATCAAAGACAACCCGCCTCCAGAAGTTGTCCAGGAACTGCTAGAAGTGGCTAAAACTATTGGTTATCAGGTATTTAGCAGGATTACCAGGGAATTAGCACCGGATATTCTAGGAGCGTTTATTGGAGCAATAGTAGATATAGCTATAGTGAAAGATGGGAGGGATGCCTTCCATACTGAAATTTATCGCTATCCCTTCTCTTAAATTATATAACTGCATAATCCGTATATTGCCGCATTTCCGGAGCTTGAAACCCCAACACAATATCTTCCTTTGCTACCCCCAGATCCACAAGTTCTTGGGCTACTCTCATTTCCGTCATATTTTGCTCAATCCAAATCTTTCCTTGCTTAATATCCAAATGTAAAACACAACCATATACCCGCCGATGGCCATCCCATCCCACATTCATGACCTGGTAATGGTCTTGTTTCGGATCAAAAACAGTGTAGCAATCTATCGACCCATTAGCGATGGGGATAGCAGCGTAATCTGTCAACAACGACTGAATTATATGCCGATAAGACTTTATGGTATCCATTGTACAATTACCTCTTGAATCGGGTCATAAATAATTTGTTTAATTTGATATCTTTCTAATGAAATTTGTGCAAATTCCCGCTTAAAAAAAGTTTCATAAGCAACTACAGGCACAGCTAAATAGAGAATACGAGTTGGATCACTGATTTCTAAGGCCAGCCGATAATTCAAAAACTGTCCTAACGCAGCATGGTAATCGGTTAGTGGTGAATCACTCAAAAAAGTTTTAATCTCAACTGCAATTTTTTCTTGGTCTCGCTCTGCTGCTAATAGTTGCTGGGCACCTAAGTCAATTTCAAACTTTGTTCCGCCTACTTCGAGTCGCAGGGGATCATCGGTTATCTGCCACTGCTCCTTTTCCAAAGCAATTCTAACCACAGCATGAAATCTATCTTTAGCTGCCATCGTTATCTTTCTCTAATTTACTTGCAATTATAGAACAATTGAAATAAAGAGTGTGCTTCGCACCATCACACCGCGGGCGTAAACCAACTATGCAATTAATTTGAGCCAATCTCCGATCTCCAAATTAAAGTAGCGGAATTACAACGAGCTAGAGCGCAACTTGCAGATATGACTAGAGAAAAAGTGGCAGTAGCTCTGGTGAAATTCGATGAAGGTAAAACTGATTTTCAAATAGCTCAAGTTGTGGGGGAAATGCGGGGCGATTCCTTTGGGGTGATATGCTATCCCCCACCTCCCCTACATCCTCTACCTCCCCCACCTCCCCTACTCTCCCCCACCTCCCCTACATCCCCCCCTACATCCCCTACTCTCCCACTTCCCCTACTCTTATTGACATACATTGTTCATGAGGAATGGCTTCTATTTCTCGCTTGCGCTCCTGTACTTCTTTGTTTTCGTTTTCAGTTCTATCAACCTTTCTTATTGACATTTTTTGAGATAGAGAGCGAGTATCAATCTGAATTTTTACAGTATTACGCCAATTTTCTCGGCTGAATAAATCCAGTTTTTGACAAATTGCTGGTAAAAAGCGAGTGTCAAAATTTTCAAGGTGTATGTTGCCCCATTTTTCATGAAAAGATTTGCAAGATGGATTTTGACAAGCTACATTTTTATCTCTGTTGTAGTTGTAGTCAGGAATAATCTTTCGTACTAGGTGATGCTGTATAAATCCGCTATCTTGACAGCAAAAACAATTCCACTTCGGATAAAAAATTTCCTTTTCTTCTTCTAATTGGGGGTTTAAAGGTAATCTGTCAAATTGAGGCAAATCATTAATCATGCTTCATTCCCCCAAATTAAATTATTAGCATCAGCCCAAACATAAAACTCTCGTCTAATTTTCTGGTTTGGCATATCTTCAGCCTGAAACCCAGCCGAACCTAGTTGGCGGATTTTTTCCAGCCATTCCTCTCGCTGTGGATGGTTATCCCACTTGTTAGACTCCAAGGCGGAAACTTTACCTTGGGACTTCTCCCACTGCGATCGCAGGTCTTCCCAATGAGTTTTAATCCAGTTGCTGATTAAAGTTGGTGGCTTGGGCAGTTCAGAAGCCTTTTTCTTAGCAAACTCCAAAAAACTCTCTCTTTCGCTTTTTGAGAGAGAGTCTGTGTAAGTCTTATAAGTCTGAATAGTATGAAGGACTTCAGAAGCCTTGCTGGGCGCGGGTTCTGTCCGTCGAAAGCGATCTACGGACTCACTCTGGCGATCTACAGACTCACTCTGGCGATCTACAGACTCACTCTGGCGATCTACAGACTCACTATCCTGAGTTATAATTCTTGCTTGTCTGTACTTAAATCTGGTAATCTCAACTTCCAAAATATTGAGGGATACCAGTTTATTAATGGCAAGCTGGACAGTTCTGCGGTGATAACCTAGTTGCTCAGAGATCAAGGCAGTGTCAATTTCAATCTTGGAATCTTTGAATGGATGCTTGGTTATTAGATATAGATAAATATCTAACTCGTTTGGCTTAAGTTGGGAACGAAGACTTAAATATTCGTCGTGACCAAGTGGGTAAAAAATGTTAACTTTCATTACACACCTCCAAAGGCGTGCAAGAATGCGCCCGCTGCCTTGACAGCTAAACTGAAATTAGATAGCATTTTAGTTGTTCCTACAGGTTTTGATTGTTGCTAGGGACTTGTCCTCCGACCATTTACACTGGTACGGGGGAAATTTTTTGTCTATGGCTCAATAAGTGATTGAGCGTATTCGATAATTTTGTTGTTAATGGATGGATCTTCATCAGCTTTGGCAATTCTTAGTTACACGCCACTTTCACAAAAATTAATACTACTGTGGTACTGTTGGCAGAAACCTCAAGAATTGCTATAAAGAAATCATAGCACCAATTTATATATTGCAATATGAATCATCGAGAAATTTTGGTAAATTCCCTCAAGAAAGCGATCGCCCAAGGTAAAACCGCATCGAGGATAGCAGCAAAAAGCGGTGTACCTGCTAGTACAATTAGTAAATTGATGAAAGGACAGCAAGAGGATTTGATTGCTGGCTTCTATTTCAGCATTCTTGATTGCTTGCCAGAAGATATTAAAAGTGATGCTTACTCTAGCTTGGGAATTCGTCAAGTCAAACCTGAGCAAATGACTAAGTATTTAAATGGTAGGGATATTGCAGAGATAATTCCCTTCTTGGGGGAAACTGATAAGGAGCAGGTCGTGGCAGCGATCGCCAAGTCTGGAGGTATCCTTGACCCTAAACAGTTGCGCGGTAAAGACATTGCTAAACTGATTCCCTTCTTAGGCGATAGGGATACAGGGGAAATACTAGCAGCGATCGCTGAGGCGTTTCAAAATTCTAGAGAAAAAGTTAGTGCATAATGTGGTGCGGTAGTAGTGTATTAATTCTAAATCCCTTATCCCATAATTTCTAGGCGATCGTACAACACAAAGGCAACCTCCCATACCACACCCAAAACACCATGACAACTGAACCATCTCGATTAGACCGGATAGAAGCGATTTTAGAACAGACTACTCAACGGCTTGACCGAGTAGCAGAACAGCAAGAAAATACTACTACAAGCCTGGAAGGACTTACAGGTAAGGTCAATGAATTATCAGAAGTAGTAACTGAAATTGGTTATAAGGTTGATAATTTTATCAGTACAGCTACTACTGTTTTAGGACGTAGCACAATGTTGGATGAAATAATACTAAGCAACAACACTAGAACGTCAATACTAGAAAATATTGTTGTGAGACTTGACCGTAATCAGGAAGAGAGTAACCGCAATTTTGAGCTACATCAGCAACGTTTTGAGGAAAACCAACGCTCAACTAACGCTGCTTTAGAACGACTAGAGGCAATTTTGATACAACTTATGGATAAATAGCGATTCCTGCGGAGCGCTAGTTCCCTCCGGGACGCACTCGCGTTCGCTATCGCTCTGTTCACCCCACTTCCCCACCTCCCCTAATAAAAAATCAATGCCCTTGATAAATCCATTCCCGCCCCGCTTTTTCTGCGGCTTCTGGGGTGTAGTAAAGCTTGCGTTCACCAAACACTTCACCACCAGCAGTAATTAATCGAAACTGCCAACAATGGGCTTCTGTGTAAAATACCAACAAGGTAATATTATTAATAATGGTAACTGAATCAATTTTCGTAAACATTGCCGTTTTAGGATCTAAATTAATCAAAACTTCTCCGTATTTAAAAATAGGTTTTTACTTTAGTTAAAACATAGAGTATTGATAAAAAAGTAACTATTTTAGGCTAGAATATTAGGTAGATATCAACAAATCAAAGTAGAGAAACCGAAGTTGTAATAACAATTATTAGTATAGCATTTTATGACCAAAAAAGAAATCACTGCGAATTACGATGAATCGTGGAAAGAAGCCTTAAACGAATATTTTGATAGTTTTTTATCCTTCTTCTTTCCTGTGGCTTACAAAGCAATTGATTGGACAAAACCACCGGAATCACTAGATAAAGAACTGCAACAAATCACCGCATCCTCAGAAACCGAAAAACGCATAGCAGATAAACTGTATAAAGTTTGGTTATTGGATAAAACACAAGTATGGATTTTAATTCATATTGAAATTCAAAGCCAATATGATGTTGACTTCCAGGAACGAATGTACATTTATAATTACCGAGCCTTTGACCTTTATCATAAATTTGTGGTGGGTTTGGCAATTTTAGGTGATACAAGTCCCACTTGGCGACCTAACAGTTATGATCAAGCTATGTTGGATTGTGAACTAAGTTTGAAGTTCCCCATTGCCAAACTCCTGGACTACGAATCACGGTGGACTGAATTAGAATCTAATTCTAATCCCTTTGCTATCATAGTAATGGCGCACTTGAAAACCAAAGCCACTACGGGGAATTTAGCAGAACGTGAGCAATGGAAATGGACATTAATTAGGGGACTTTATGAGCGGGGTTTAACAAAAGAAAAAATTGTTAAACTCTTTAAAATCATTGATAAGATGATGACATTGCCCAAAGAATTGCAACAGGGATTAGTAGCTAAAATTAAACATTTAGAGGAGGAAAATCAAATGCCTTTCATTAGTCCAACAGAAGAATTAGCAATGGAACGCGGTGAATTAAAAGGAGAACAACAACTGATTTTCCGACAACTAAATCGGCGATTTGGTGAAATTGAATCATCATTCATTGAGACAATTCGGACATTGACAATTGACCAATTAGAATTACTCGGTGAAGCACTCTTGGATTTCTCCACTGTCACTGATTTAGAACAATGGTTAGAAAATAAACCAGAGTCCTAGAAATAACAACCCCACTTTCATTGACTACTGTGGGGTCAGAAAACTGTTTTACCTGCTGATGATTTGGGTATTCGTTCTGCGATTCGTAATGTCTACGCTTTAACTGAACTACCTAACAAAAAAACCGGAGAACAACTTGTTGACAATTGCAACCTTAGCGCACTGTTGCTTGCTGGTATCTGTGGCAGAGGTTGAATAATTCTTGAGGGAAAATTTAGCTTACAATTGATATCACACCTGATATCGCCATGACTAACAAGACCCCACCCAGCGAAATGATTCGTGTGCCGACTGTGTTAATTCCTGTAGTCCGCCACAAGCGCCAAAATCCACCGCGATGGTCATACAACTGATTTACTGCAAGGATTACAGGAATTGATAGCCCAGTTCGATAGCAGTGTAAAACTAGAAGCAACCAGCGAATTACAGCAGGTAGAGGAGAAGCTGGGGGAACTGAAAACGCACCTTTGCCAACAAGATCAACTGGTGGCCACTAAATTAGAAGTGCTTGGTAAACAGTTAGAGAAAATAGAAAAAGCAATAGTTTCTGGTAAATACGGTGGTGGTAATTCTAGACCCCGGCGCTCAGGATATCCCTACCAGTATCAACAACAAGCAGTAGAAATAACTTCTTTCGCTCCTGAGAACTTAGCGCAACGGTTGGGGGTAACACAGCAGAGCTTAACTACAGAATGGGAAACCAAGAGTGAGCAAGAATTTATCAGTTGGTCCAGGAATCGTGACCCTAGCAGTTTAGGCTGGAAATTTCAGGTTAGTGATGGGTTGTATTATCCAGTCAAACAGTAAGGGATAATATTAATTTTTCTCTGGTAGAAATAATAATGACTCAACTAATTCATCAGTGAGTTTACCGTCACTGGAACGTTTAAGTTGTTTAATATCTACGCGCACCTGTGAACCAGCTTCTACCTTTTCCAGTAGAAAGTCAGAATATTTTTCAATTGACTGTTTAGCTTGCTCCTTTTTCTTCCAGACTTGAGCCTCATGAAGCATACTTGTTACGCCAATAAATTCCTCTCCAGTTTTTTCATGAAAGTCATTATAATTGAATCTCACAGCATAAGCTTTGACTTCTGGTATTAACTGTAAGATGTATCCTAATTGTTTTTCTGGCTTTACACCAAACCCTTTAGCCATTTTTTTTACTTCTAAAAACTAACTACTAATAAAATATTATCACTTCCGTTTGGGAACATTAATTGCCTGTACAGCCCGTTGTTGAACTTCCTCACCCCGGCGGTCATATCTTGATGTTAACTCCGGTGAGGCATGACCGACTAATTTCTGGACGGTAACAATATCAGTAGAATCTAACAACTCAGAGATAAAAGTCCTGCGAAAATCATGGGCAGAAAAGTTAGTGACACCAGCTTCTGTACCCCGTTTTTCTAAAATGAATAATACCGCTTGGGGTGTTAATTTTCTCAAAGTTACCGCCCCCGCTTTATTAATATGACAGATTAAAGCCCCCGCAACACGCCCTCTAATTTCTAACCAATCTTGCACCACCGTCACAGCCCCATCTGGTAAATAAACAGTTCTGTCTTTACCACCTTTACCACTGCGGACTTTCACACTGCCAGAATGGAAGTCACTCAACATTAAATTTACTGATTCCCCCCGCCGCAATCCTGCACCCCGCAAAATTGCTATCAGCGCCGCATCCCTATAACCAATGGGAGTAGGGTCACTAAAGCAAACTTGCATCAGGGCATTAATTTCAGCTTCAGATAAAAAACGCCCCTTCAATTCCTTAGACAGCTTAATATTCGGGATGTCTACAGCCCTAGCAAAATCTCTAGCATCCATTAGTTCCAAACGTAATGCTTCTTTCAAGACTCTCCTTAACGCACTCAGCATTTTATTAGCTGTGGCTGGTGCATATCTTTCCATTAGTATACACCGTAATAGAGCCGTATGTTTATAACGCAGTTCAGCCCAATTTAATGTGAGGGCATCACATTCATTACTGGTGAGGATTTTGGCGATCGCATCCAGCGCCTGTTTCATAGCCGGACGAGAACCGGGGGACAAATTGGAGAGATAGACAGCAGCAGGGTGTTCAGTTAGGGGAGTGGGTGCAGTCAAAGCTAGGGAATTGACAACAGTTATTTCACCAATTTCCGGGGATTCATTCATTTACTTATCCGAAGATTCCTTCTAGCTAGTTATATTCTGATAAGTAATATTGTACTTTTACCTTTTCCCCTCTCTAAAATTTATTTGGCTTTGATGGGGCGATTTCTGTGGAGGGCTGCACGGCGATTCCCAGGAGCGCTTCGCTATCGCCCTCTAACTCTATAAAAATTTCCCTCAAGAAAATCTATTTGGACTTGATGGGTAATTTCTGTGGGTGGCAAGGCGATTTCTCGGTTGCTCTTAGCGAACTGCTTGCAGCAGCGCTTCGCTATCGCTCCCATCAAATCATCTGTTTTTGACATTACATCTTCCCTGCAAGGGGATGGAAACATAATAGTTTGACCACAAACAGTCTTTCTATTGTTTTCAGGGTTGACAATGTGTGTACTGCCTGTTTTTGAGCCAGTTCCTCTACTAAAACTGGTGATATACTGCA